>JBJTRR010000551.1:0-6886 GCA_046076185.1 bacterium
CACGCCTTTGAACCGATGTCCGGAGGCGACCGCCGCACCATCCACCTCGCCCTGCGTGAAGACCCCACCGTCTACACCGAGAGTGATGGCGAGGGCGAACGGCGCAAAATTGTCATCTTTCCCGCCAAATCATAGTACGACCACGCACATAGCTGCACGCGGTCAGTGGCACACGCTACTGACCGCGCTGTATTGACAGGGGGGAATCAGCAGAAGGTTGCCCTTGCCCGCCTTTTCGGCCAGAATGCAAGTGTGTTAATTTTGGATGAACCAACCCGTGGCGTTGATGTGGGGGCCAAAGTCGAAATCTATCGACTGATTCGTCAGCAGGCCGAAACCGGCAAAGCGGTCGTTGTGATAAGCTCCTATCTACCTGAGCTTTTTGGCCTTTGCGACCAATTGGCTGTGATGCACGCGGGAACTCTTTCAGAAGTAAGACCTGTGGATAAATGGTCAGAGGAGTCAGTCATGCAATTTGCCACATCCGGCACCACTGATCTCATTTCATGAAATAAAAAGCAATGAAAAACCAGGTAAACAACAATAATCGATTCTCTAAAATTCCGGCCATTCTGGCCGCTGGTGGCCCATTTGCTGGTCTTTTTATCGCTATCGCCCTTTTTGCATGGCTGACTCGAAATGAAGGCACATTCCTGACTGAATTTAATTTTAGAACTATTGCCGTACAATCCGTGATTGTTGGACTCTCTGCCCTTGGAATGACTATTGTCGTTATTTCAGGTGGTATTGATCTTTCCGTTGGTTCGCAGGTAGCCCTTGTGACAGTGGTTACGGCAATTATGGGTCGAGATTATCAGTGGCCGTTGCCATTTTGCCTTTTGGCCGGCTTGGCAGTATGTACACTGGGCGGTATGCTTAATGGAATTGCAATTGACCGGCTCGGGCTTCTGCCTTTCATTGTTTCACTGGGAAGTCTTCAGATTTTTCGAGGATCTGCCAAACTTCTCGGCAAAAACACTGCTGTTTATTTTCCAACGGAATTGAAACCGGCCTGGCTTGGTGAAATGATGGCCATTGAGACTGGCAGACAATTGAAGTCGTTTGCTGCCAAGTTTCCAGATTTTATAGCTAAAATACTTACTTCAGCGCCATTCGCTGTGTGGATACTGCTATTGATCGCATCTTCGGTCTGGGTTTTACTTCGAAAAACAACATGGGGCAGATATGTGGTTGCGATTGGCTCAAACGAAGCTACTGCAAGACTTTGTGGTATTCGAGTGGGACTTGTTAAAATATCTGTTTATACCATGTGCGGTCTGCTTACTGGCCTGGCCGGTTTAATGCAATTTGCTGAAATGAACGGAACGGGCGACCCGGTTGTTGCCGGTGGTCTTGAGCTTGAAGTGATTGCGGCTGTTGTCATCGGCGGAGCCTCTCTCGCCGGTGGTGAAGGGTCGATTTTAGGAACGCTGGTTGGTGCACTGATCATGCGAGTGCTTCGTAGCGGCTGCGTCCATGCGGGAATTCCCAATGCAACACAGGATATTCTTATAGGTCTTATTATTGTGGGTGCCGTAGCTCTCGACCAGTTACGAATTAGAATTGCACGCCGAACCCTCGGGTCTGGCTGATTTCAATTTAACTCTTTTAATAATCCTGTTTTTGGTAGATCAAGCCAACGGGAAATACCATTTTCATCGATAAGCCCCCAGTGTATGCGAGCATGAATCAGCCAGGCTACCAAGCCCACTTCCGGGTCAAAAATCAGTTTTGCCAGCTTGCGGCGCAATCGTTTTCCGCTCCCGCCAGTCTTTTCAAATTCAGGTGTTTGAAAATATGTATGCAGTTGCACCGACTGGCAGCCACGAAGGGCATATTCAACGGCAGCCCGGCCAGAGTCAACATCGCCAGTTCCGCTGATTTCCATTCCACTTCTAATAATTTCATTTTTGCAGAGCTCAAGGATTGCAATATTACGATCACTTAAATCAGGCCCACCATAAGCCACTCCACAATGACCTTCAAATGTCTTTTCAACATCAAAAAGCCGGTTGGCATAGATCAGAAAATCTGCCGGTTTCTGTATTTCCAGTGTCACTCTCAAGAGTTCTTTCTGAAATGAAACCGTGCCCAGAGTATTCATAAGTTTCAGGCCGATGGTCAAATGAAATGGAACGCTTTGCCGAATCACTGGCAGGATTTCATTGATCCAGCGAACAATGACAGTCTCAAGTCGTGATCGATCATCGCCGGCAAGAGTCGGCGAAAAATCTTTTTCAATTGGCATCGGCTGATTGCTTTTTCCCGATTTTTGCCAGACTTCTGATAATTTATATAAAACATATTCATATTCTGATATTCGCCATTCTTCACTCAGATTACCTGGCAAATGAAACTTGACCGATGGAGCGATGAATATTCCAGTTTCATTTGAAATAGAAAGGCTGTCTCGAAATAAAGCAAGATAATCTTCAAAAGAGCGGCTCCAGCCTCGCCCTTTCCAGGTCACAGTCCAGCCGTCGCGTTTTGAATGTTTGCCCTGAACAGGCTCAACAATCATTCTTGCTTCGGCCAACGCCCAATCTGACATACTCTGGTGGCCAGCTGAGTCCTGTGCAATGACCGTTTTAAGCACTGCAAAACCAAGGCCAGCATCTGCTGCTTCGGCAATCTGATGCGGTGTCATGGTGAGCTGCCCAGAACCCTTGCCAAAAGGGTTTTTTATGGGCTGCCCGGCATACCTGGCTCTAATGTCAATTTGAAATTGATTTAATAAATATTCACCAAGATCAACGGGCCACCAGCCTTGATAACTACTTGTGAGGTCAGTCTCAAGCTGTCTCTTTAACTCGACAGGGATCAAAGCCGGCCCAGAAAGGCGATGCACGCTCGGAATTTCGTGTTGTGTGTGCATAACTCTCTTACCAAATCAAAAAACGGACAGCCGCAAAAAATGCAACTGACCGTTTATTTTAATGATTTCGTGTTTGTTGATCTACCTGACAAGTTCTCGCCAATTCAACGAAACTCCTTCGCTGTGGCAACGGATTGCCAAATGATCAGGGCCGCTCCAAGTGCAATCAGAATATCAACAACAATATTCGCCTTGCCGAACGGAAAACCAACTGCGGCATCGGCAATCATGAGGAATGCCAGAAGGCCTGCAAGAATGGCCGTGATCAGACAGATTGCTTTTTCCATCACTCAACCTCGGAAGGGATTTTCGATCAGAATCCACTTAATATCTCTAATTTAACACATTTTTTCTGATCTTAAAATCGATTGTTGTTTGACTTTTTTGCGAGATTCGGATTAATCGGACCGAAAATGATCACCCCTGGATTTTCTGGAAATGTTTAGCCCTTTGGCAGTTGCAGCCCGAGTTGCCAGATTAATAATCCAGAAATTACACACCCATGGTGAATATCACCAGATGCAATGAGCCCCGGAATTTCGGCAGGGCTTCGCCATTCTGGATGCAATTCTTCGGTTGGGTCACCTTCCGGTTCTGCCACTTTTACGACATTTTCGATCACTACTGTCCAGATTCGACTGGTTCCAAGACTCGGCAGCGACCAGAAAGCGCCAAGAAGTCGTGCGTTTTCGCCGCGATAGCCGGTTTCTTCAACAAGCTCACGCGCGGCCGCCGTCAAGGGGTCTTCTCCCGGGTCGATCAACCCGCCCGGCGTTTCAAGGCTGTCTGTTCTTGAACCCACGCGAAATTGCCTGACAAGCAGAACACGGTTTTCACAGTCAGTCGCAATCACATGCACGGCATCAGCGATTTCAGCGACAAAAAAATCGTGCTGCTTGGCCGAAATTCGTGAAAGATAACGCTCTCGCCGAAGCTTAAAGAGCCATGTTTCAAGCATGGCCTCGTCATGCCCGGCAACATACGACCAGCTCGGTGCTGTGGATTCCGGCCAACCGACCGGGGGCTTATCGTTATCGGGTAGTGACGGCGAATGGGAATCGGTTTTATTGCTCATCATAATCGGCTCATCTCATGAATTTCAAAGGCTTTGAAGCACACGATCAATAACCTGAATCAATCCATTTTCCGTGTTCGACAAGCACGACCAGTTCGCTTTTTCGTGAACGAAATCCTCTGCATGGCCCATAGCGACGCCCCAACCGGCCTGTTCGATCATCGGGATATCATTAGCATCGTCGCCCACAGCACAAATGCTGTGAGTGTTGATTTGCCAGGCATCTGCGATGGTTTTCAAGGCTGTCCATTTGCTGGCATCGCGTCGTAGAACCTCGCACATCCATGCGACGTATGCAGGGCTTTTCTGCACAAAGATTTGAAAACGGCCGGGGTGCTGGTAATTCAGATGATCCGCAATCTGTTGCATCTGATTGCGATCACCAGCAGCACAGAGATGAAAATGGCATGATTGTGAACCAGAATTTCCCATCCAGTCAGGAACAACCCGACCAAAAGGCAGATTTTCAGCAAGATACTGGTCGAAAAGTTCACAGCCAGAAGGATAGGCTGAAGTGACAAAATCAGGCTCATCAGCCGATGAATCCTGAAAGCTCAAAACAGGTCTGTCGTGATGCTTGAATACGTTTATGATCGTTTGAAAATCTTCTGGTGAATGAGCTGCACACCAATGAGTGTCGTTAGTCAAAGGGCACTTCACAAGAGCCCCCGAATTTGTGACCATTGGCGAATCAAGTTCAAGCATTTCAGATATGGCCCTGGCCCGGCGAAACCGACGCCCTGTGCATAATACGACTTTTATACCGGCCTCGATCACCTTCGCTATTGCCTCTTGCACAGGTCTTTCAATCCGGCTCTGTGGATTCAAAATCGTGCCGTCCACATCAAGTGCAAGCAGACGAACTGGAGCAGGGGGCCGATCAATTTTGTCTCGCTGCGGCATCATGATCGTTGTTATCAATGATGAACAGAGACACTTTTATGGCGACGCCCGCGAACACTTTCCGGGAAAAGCTTTTCCTGTTCCATAAAACCGGATTCATCTAATGGCACTGGTGTAAAACCGGTTTCGAAACTTAGGTCTGGGTTTGAATCGACATCAGAGGCCATGGCCTGCGACACATAAAGCGTGCTGAGTTCAAGTGAATTCGGAATAACCACCATCCGAACATCTTTCGGATCTATTCTCCAGCTGGTTTGGACAGCTGTTTCCAGAACAGCAGTGTCCGTGGGCAGGGTGATCGGAACCCGGGCCCGTTCAAGGAAACAACTGGTGATGACATTAATGTGAAACGGGGTGGGGTCAATTTTATCAACCAGACGTTGTGTACAAAGGTCGGCAAAGCCAACACCCACTATATTGCCGTGGCTTTCGTCACTGACATCAAGCACAACAAGGCGAGTGACAAGCGGTTTATCAAAATCAGGCTGTGTTTCAACCATGAGTCGCCCGATGACATTCGGATCCATGCCAGCACCCGAATAATTTTTGCCAATCTCGCCCACAACCAGCACATCAATCTGATCAAAAGGTAATCGCCCCATCAAAGTTCGTACTTTGTCGAGCAGCAATGGCTCACGGGTTAAAACTTCTTCAGGCTCAAGCGGCACAATTTCGGCTGGCTGGTCATCGACATTCTCTAAAATCGCCAGTCCCAGACTGAATTTCGTATTCTCAAGTAAAAATTTTCCAACGGCAGGCAAGACTTCTTTCATACCCCGTAGACCAAGTTTATGAATCTGCTCGGCTCCGCGTTGCTTACCAAAGCCAATCACCATCATCTTCAAAATACCTGACTCGTAACTTGCCCTGAAATCCGTATGCGGTTTAATCCGGTTCAGGCAAATAATCCCATCTGCTTCGTAAGCATCTTTATCAAAATAAATGGGCAAGCCGATCGGGCTTGTGCCAAGCACCAGCGTTTCAAGGCTGGTCAGTACCTCGACACCCATAGTTTCAGGAGTAATGCCGTAACCGGCAAGAAGTTCTCTCTGGCCTTCGGGCGTAGCGCCACCGTGCGAGCCCATTGCCGCTTTGATAAAAGGCCTGTAGCCGAGTTCCTTCAGAGTAT
The DNA here is from genome assembly GCA_046076185.1 of bacterium. Classification (GTDB taxonomy): domain Bacteria; phylum Planctomycetota; class Planctomycetia; order Isosphaerales; family Isosphaeraceae; genus QWQI01. The sequence continues at coordinate 5,983 of JBJTRR010000551.1, forward strand.
CAACAGTTGTTCTGGCAACGGTCTGAATGCAATGAATTCCGCGGCTGCCCACCCCCACGGCAATTCTTCCACCGGCCGGGACCCGATCTCGAATCCGGCTGTTGAGAATTGATTGTCGAACGGTTCCGGCGATATCTTCGACTCGCGGCCGTGGTTGATTTTGACGCACCCTGGCAATAAGTGGAAGCACATCAGACATGGGCCGAACTCATCCCGAAAATGGCTAGCTGGTTGGTAATGGCCGGAATCGTCTGATACCGACCCATATCACCAGAATATAGCAAAATCGGGAAGAATTCGAAAATTTCTTTGTCTGCAATGACTATTGCCTGAAAAGCCAGAGGACTCAATAAGCTGATGGCCGACGCGTCGCATAGCCAGGGCCCAGAGTTGGTGCATAAGCACCAATCGGAGGGGCGGGCGGCAAGCTACGAACCGCCTGTTGACGAGGGTCAGCCCAAGTCTGGTGGCGGCCCTGATAGGTGTATGGTGCCGGATTGGGAACAGGTGCCGGACTCGTTGCCTGGCCCCAGATTCCGCGGCCCCACTGATTATTAGCCACTGCGTAGGGGCGAAGGCCTCTACCATATGTCGGTGGCCCGTAATTGCTATGTGTTCGGACCGACCCGTAACTGGAAGTGCCGTAGCTGGTTCCGTAATTACCGGGGGCTGTGTAATATGGCGAGACTTGCTGCGCAGGGCTAGCCACCATGCCAAACCCAAACACAGTATAGCCAAGAGCAAGGCCGAAAAGTCTGAGGGAACCTTTGGAGAAGGGTCTCATCTTTCTACTCCGTTATTGTTGAGGGTGGATTCAATTACGTATTTGAATACGCCAATGAACCGCTTCTGCAACCATATTTCATATTTTCAAATTTGTGAATGAATCCACCTGAAAATTCAG
>JBJTRR010000552.1:0-2722 GCA_046076185.1 bacterium
CTGAAGGGCCCGGCGTCGGGCTGTTTCGTCAATCGCGTTTTTCATGGCGACAGTGATTCTGTCGGCATATAAAACCACTTCAGCATTAACGTTACGTGCGGCCCGGCCGATCGTCTGAATCAGCGATGACTCGCTTCGCAGAAAGCCTTCCTTATCGGCGTCAAGTATGCACACCATCGAGACTTCCGGCAGGTCAATGCCCTCGCGCAGCAGGTTCACGCCCACCAGCACATCAAAGGCCCCCTCACGCAGCTCCCGCAGAATGGTCACCCGCTCAAAGGCGTCAAGTTCCGAGTGAAGCCACTTTGTCCGCAACCCCTTCTCTTTCAAAAACCGTGTCAGGTCTTCGGCCATTCGCTTTGTAAGTACAGTCACAATCAGACGTTCGTTCACCGCAGCCCGTTTTTTTGCCTCTTCCATCAGGGCAGGCACCTGCCCCTTGGCCGGCTCAACCCTGATCACCGGATCAAGTAGCCCTGTGGGCCGGATGACCTGCTCAACAACCTCGCCTTCCGACACGAAAAGCTCGTAGTCAGCAGGAGTTGCAGAAACAAACAGGCGCTGGCCCGGCTTGCCTTCCCACTCGTCAAATCGCAGAGGGCGGTTGTCAAGTGCTGAGGGAAGGCGAAATCCATGTTCAACAAGCGTCATCTTGCGGCTGAAATCGCCGGCAAACATCCCTCTGATCTGGGGCATCGTCACATGCGATTCATCCACAAAAATCAGCGAATCTTCGGGAAAAAAGTCGAGCAGGGTCGTCGGTGTCTCGCCCGGCTTTCGCCCGGCCAGATGGCGGCTGTAATTCTCAATCCCCTGGCAATAGCCAAGTTCCAGAATCATCTCAATGTCATATCGCGTGCGGGCCGCCAGCCGGTGCGCTTCCAGCAGCTTGCCCATCTCCTGAAGCTGCTCAAGCCTGGCCTCAAGCTCGTTTTTGATCGAACCGGCCGCCGCTTCAATTCGCTCTTCAGGTAGCACAAAGTGCTTGGCTGGATAGATATACGAATCAGCAAGCCGCTTGATCGATTGCCCGCTCACCGGGTCAATAATCGAAATGGCTTCCACCTCATCGCCAAACAGCTCAATCCGAAGGGCTGTTTCTTCATAGGCAGGCCAGATCTCGACAACATCGCCCCTGACACGGAATTTCCCGCGATCGAAGGCAACATCGTTCCGCTCATACTGAATATCAACAAATTTTCGCAGCAACGTGTCGCGATCAAGATTGTCGCCAATTTTCACGTAAATCATCATTTTGCGATAGTCGTCAGGCGAACCTAAACCATAGATGCAGGAAACACTTGCGACAACAATCACGTCGCGTCGGCTGATCAGGGCCGAGGTTGCTGCCAGCCTCAACCGGTCGATTTCCTGATTGATCGCAGCATCTTTTTCAATGTAGATATCTCGTTGTGGAATATAGGCTTCCGGCTGATAATAGTCGTAATACGAGACAAAATAGCGAACGGCATTATTGGGAAAAAATTCCAGAAATTCCGAATAAAGCTGGGCTGCCAGCGTTTTGTTGTGTGAAAGGACCAGCGTTGGCCGGTTAAGCTGGGCTATCACGTTGGCCATGGTGAACGTCTTGCCCGAACCCGTCACGCCCAGCAGGGTCTGGGATTTTTTGCCTCGCAGAAAACCATTCACAAGTGCTTCAATGGCCTGGGGTTGATCACCGGCCGGCTGGAACTGGCTGACAAGGTCGAACTGGTTCATGGCGCCTGCCCTTCAGCCTGTGCCTGAGGCACCCATTCCTGCGTGCTGGCCGTAGAGAAATCAAGATGAGGGCCGGAGTTGGCAATGAAGGCAGGGCCAACACCCCGAACCCTCGCCTCAAAATCGTCGATACCGGCAAACGGTTCGTAAGAGCGTAACCTGATCACCTGATTCGAGATAGACGTGCCAACACCGGGCAGGAGCCTGAGTTTTTCCTCAGGGTCGCTGTTGACTGAGATCATCACGTCACGAACGGGCTTGGAAAAGTCCTCAAACCCCATTCGAATCGCATTATGAATTTCATGAGTCGATAAACAGAATAAAATCAGGGCAAAAAGGCTTATGGCCCTTGTTCCGCCCTGATCGTCCTTTGATACCTGATCGCTCGTCATGGTGAACCAGGTGAAAATCAACCGGGGCCAAGGGCTGCCCCGGAACGTTTGTTAAGCCTTGTCAGGCAAGAACTTCGGCTTCCTGCGGCACGTCAATCACGCCGGTGATCAGGGCCCGTTTCACTTCGCTGATGGCCTGAGTCACCTTAATGCCTCGCGGGCAGGCCTCGCTACAGTTAAACACGGTGCGGCACCGCCAGATGCCATCGGCATCGTTCAGAATTTCCAGACGCTGGCCAGCACCCTGGTCGCGACTGTCGAAAATGAACCGGTGGGCGTTCACGATGGCCGCCGGGCCCACATATTGCCTGTTGCCCCAGAAGGGCGGGCAGGCCGTGGTGCAGCAGGCACACAGAATGCACTTGGTGGTGTCGTCAAAGCGGGCACGCTGCTCGGGTGTCTGCAGGCGTTCTGTGGTTGGGGCTGGTTCATCGTTGATCAAAAACGGCATGACCGATTTGTAATGGTCAAAAAACGGCTTCATGTCGACAATCAGATCTTTAATCACCGGCAGGCCAAGAATCGGCTCGACCGTGACCTTGTCGCTTTTCAGGTTCTGCACCAGCATCTTGCAGGCAAGGTTGTTCTGGCCGTTGATACGCATGGCGTCT
>JBJTRR010000553.1:0-4836 GCA_046076185.1 bacterium
CAGCGGCCGGTGATGTAGCGATCGGCCAGGTCAACAGCGGCGGCCAGGGCTGAGTCGAGAATCCGCACCCGATGATGGGCTTCATAGCGATCTCGCAGGCCTTTGAGAATCGATGTCGTTTCTGTCTTGCCGGGCGGCTCAACAAGAATGGTCTGGAAGCGGCGTTCCAGGGCACTGTCTTTTTCGATGTACTTGCGATATTCATCGAGAGTGGTGGCGCCGATGCACTGCACTTCGCCACGGGCCAGGGCGGGCTTGAGCACGTTCGAAGCGTCGATCGCGCCTTCGGCACCGCCGGCACCGACGAGGGTGTGAAGTTCGTCGATGAAGAGAATGGTGTTTTTGGCCCGACGCACTTCGTTCATCACGGCCTTGATGCGTTCTTCGAACTGGCCGCGATATTTGGTGCCGGCCACCATCATGGCCAGGTCAAGCACGACAATGCGTTTGTCGCGAAGGGTTTCAGGCACGTTGCCGTCAACGATGAGCTGGGCCAGCCCTTCCACGATGGCGGTTTTGCCCACGCCGGCCTCGCCCAGACGAACAGGGTTGTTCTTGGTGCGGCGGCTGAGAATCTGAATCACCCGCTCAATTTCGTTAGCGCGGCCGATGACTGGGTCAAGCTTCACCTGGCGGGCCAGTTCGGTCAGGTCGCGGCCGAAGCTGTCGAGGGCTGGTGTCTTGCTCTTTGTGCTTTTGGCAGCTGCGCGTTCGCCCTGGCCGCTGCCGCCGCTGGCTCCGCCGCCGCCTTCACCGCCTGATCCTGATTCCATGCCATGCCCCAGCAGGTTAAGAACCTCTTCGCGGACATCTTCCAGCTTGAGGTTCAGGTTCATGAGGACCTGAGCAGCCACGCCTTCCTGCTCTCGCAGAAGGCCCAAAAGGAGGTGTTCCGTACCGACATAATTGTGATTCAGGTTGCGTGCCTCTTCAAAGGCATATTCCAGAACCTTCTTGGCCCGGGGTGTGTGCGGCAGCTTGCCCATCGAGACCATGTCGGGCCCGGACTGGACAATCTTCTCGACTTCCACCCGAATCTTGCGAAGGTCAACGTCTATGTTCTTGAGGACGTTGGCGGCCACGCCGCTGCCTTCCTTGACAAGCCCAAGAAGGAGATGTTCCGTCCCCACATAGTCGTGATTGAACCGCTGGGCTTCCGAGTTGGCCAGTTGCATCACCCGTCGGGCCCGGTCGGTGAACCGTTCGTACATGTCCACGATACCCTCTCGTTCTCTATGATCCGTTCTCGCGGGCGAAATGATCGGCCGCCTGATACTCCGTCTGCCTGTCTGCGTTCACTCTATCTATAAAAGTAGAGAGACGGACATTTTTTTTCCAGTCCGACTCTCTGCTTTTATTGTCAGAAAGTTTCATTTTGCTTTGATTTAGTAACAATTTGGCTGGTCGCTCAGGCCACCTTCTGGCCAAGCCGGGCCGTAAGCTGATCGATTTCCCAGCGCCAGCGATCTGCCCCCGGCGTGTCGCGGCACTGCTCAAGAGCCCGCGCTGCCAGGCCAGCTTCGGCGGCACGAAAAAGCACCTGCACCAGCCGCAGGTGGGCTTCGGTGTCGTGCGGGTCTATCGCCACCAGATTCTCAAGCTCGTCGCGGGCTGCGGCCCAGTGCCCCTTGAGATAATGCTCGGTTGACGACCGGAAAAGCTGGTCAATCTCATGACGAAAATTGTCGGGGTGAAATTTCCAGGCCCATACGATCGTCCACCCCAGCAGAGAAAAATGTGTCAGCAGGGTGACTACCCACAGCATCTGCCGGGCCGAAGCATCGGCCCATTCAACATAAACCCATTGCAGCAAAACACATGCATTAAACATCAGGCCGAATGCGGTGGCCACAATCAGGCCAGTAACGACCTGCCCGGCCCAGATCTGGGCAAGCCCTGGCCAGAAACACAAGCCGACGACGTGGTAACGTCTGGAGATCATCCTTGCCTCTCCCTCCAATATCTGCCTGCCATCCATGCACGAGCCGGGGGGGAGAAGCACTTGACCGGGCCACGCGGGCCCGCTGCCTGTTCAGCGTTTGAACCGGTCAGTCAATCGCCTTGAGATTTGCTGGACTTCGTTACGCAGGTCCGACTTGCGAATCTGGTAGCGGTCGGTGGTCAAGGGCTGATCATTCACCAGAATCGTCAGGTTATCCAGCTTGCCGCGGATCGCCAGCGCTTCATCCCTTGGTCTCAGATCGTCAAGAACACCCCTCATGCCCACAGGCAATTGTTCCCGAATTGCATCGGTGCGAATCGCGTAATCGAGTTGACCATCAAAATCGGTCCAACCGGTGAATTTGAGCGGCAATGGCCCGATATCCACCCGCAACGACGGCGAATTCACCTTGCGGGCCTGGATGGTAAACGGGTTGACCACGCGAATGGTGATGTCTTCAAGCCGCGTTTCTTTGCCGTTAATCTCGGCTGCCAATGATGTTAAGCCAAGTTTCTCAGCCAGTGGCAGCCCGGCGATGGAAACCGGGTCGAGCTTGAGCATGCCCCGCCCTTTGAGCGTATCTTCCCAATTGGGCTGAAGATAGCCCTGAACATAAAGTTCCAGATCAAGCCGGCCGCGGGGCTGGGCCGATTCACCGGCCAGAAGCGGGCAGATGAAGCCAAGCACGTCGAATTCGACACCCATCGGCACATTGCGAAGCGCCAGATTGCCGTCGAAAATCGGTATTTCCTGCGAGCGGTCGGCACTGACGGCGACGACTAAATCTCCGCCGTCGATTTTGGCCCTGAGTTCGGGCATTTTGAAATAGCCCTCGCCGGCTTCGGCAATGCCCTGAAGATTTGTCAGCGTGACGCGGGAATCGTTCCGGGGGTCAGTCACATTCAGCCGGCCACCGCGAATTTCCACATCGACCAGCCAGTTACGCACCTTGCCGCTGGCCCATTTGGCTTCTGCTTCTTCCAGCGGACCAACCCAGCGCCGGGGCAGCCACGAGCCATCGGGCCCACGGGTGAGGTTGCCTTCAATTCCGACCAGAGCAATGCGAGTCATGGCCAGCCGGCCGGTAACAACCGAGCCCCAATCGACATCGACAAAGACTTTGGTCAGATCAAGTTGCGACACCTGATCCTCACCATCGGCCGAGCCCAGATGCACGCCGCTGACAACCATGCCGCCGGCCAGCGTGAGCTTGACACGGTCTATGCGCGACTCAAGCCCGGTAATATCCTGCAGCTTGTGTTCAAGCCTGTGGGCCACCCAGCGGGTGGGCATGAGCCCGACCAGCAAGACCCAGAAAATAAAGGGTGCGGCCGCCAGACCGATGAGATGTTTGCGGCGTGGCCTGAATTGTCCGATCGCCCTCATGGCGGATCGCTCCTTTGTGCATTGCACCAGCCCGGCCCGGCGGGAAAATCAACCGCCCTGCTGGCAGAATTCCGGCATCATGCCGGATATATTGGCTGAAGTTATCAAATCCGCCAATTTCGTAAAGGCCAGTTGCAAGGGCTTATCACATTTTTACAGGCACAACTTCGATTTCAGGCAAGTGGTTTGGATCGGTACTGAGGGCCAATCGGCCCGGGTCAGCCCAGCGATGGTCGAAGGCCATCGTTTGTATTGGCTGTAGGCGAAACCTATGTCAGCCCCGGGCAAGCGCAGCGACGCCCGGGGTAATGACGTTGGCATCTTGATAAAAGCACATGATTTGGAACCGTATTCAAAAATATTACGAATTGGCATGGAAAGTTAATGTCAGAGGCTTGCAAGTACATTTTACACCTGATGTTAGTATATGATATGATACCAATGGTCTTTAGAATATCACGTGGAAGCAGTTGGCAGGTTGCGTCTTCACTGTCGCTTCACAAACATGAAGTTTTTGCATGAAAGTTGCTGAAGTGTTGCGACTGTTGCAACAGGACGGTTGGGCTCTGGTTGCCCAGCGGGGCAGTCATCGACAGTTCAAGCATCCCGATAAGGCGGGGCGTGTCACGGTTCCAGGCAAGCCTAGCGACGACCTGGCCCCCGGCACACTGAACAGCATTTTGAAGCAGGCTGGCCTGAAATGAGGTCTCACATGCGTTTCGCCGTTGTGATTGAAAAGGCTGAGGGGAATTTCTCTGCCTATGTTCCCGACCTTCCGGGATGCGTGGCCACTGGTGCCACGGTAGAGGAAGTCGAGCGAGAGATTCGCGAAGCGATTACCTTTCACCTTGAGGGCATGCGTGAGGACGGCTTGCCGATCCCCAACCCGACCAGCATGGTAGAATACATTGAGTTTGTCGCCTGACCGACAACCCGCCCGGCGTGAACCTTAAATTTTTTGCCAGAAGCTGAATTGGGCCTGACCAAGCTTGGATGATTGAGTTATCAGGATTCCGCTGACGATGGTCGCAGGCCATCGTTTGTTTTGGCTGTAAGCCAAACCTATGTCAGCCCCGGGCAAGCGCAGCGTCGCCCGGGGTGATGACGTTGGCAGGTAACGCGCCTTCAATGCTCGTTCCCCCGAGTGCCGGGGAATGAGCGAGTTTTCACAATTGACCTCATCTCCTGCCGTGGCTCATGCCCTTCGGCCCTGAGCCCCGACAGGATTGTCTGGTTTGAACTGTTCGCGATGCACGGTGGGTTGAATGGTTCGCGGGGAATTCAGACCGGGTTTGGATCGGTACTGAGGGCCAATCGGCCCGGGTCAGCCCAGCTATGGTCGAAGGCCATCGTTTGTTTTGGCTGTAAGCCAAACCTGTGTCAGCCCCGGGCAAGCGCAGCGTCGCCCGGGGTGATGACGTTGGCAGGTAACGCGCCTTCAATGCTCGTTTTCGGGTTGCCGGGGAATGAGCGAGTTTTCAAGATTGACCTCATCTCCTGCCGTGGCT
>JBJTRR010000554.1:0-3499 GCA_046076185.1 bacterium
CTGGTATTTACTGGTATAACGCACCCGACATAGTTTCATTCATCGGGCCGATTTTCTCACAAAACACGCCTGCCAATGTACAATTATTTCGCTCAGGGTCTAACTGGCAGTTGATAGCAAATGGCCAGCCAAGAGCGATCAATTTTGGCTATTCGATCCCTGGATCCATCAAAGGTACTGGCAAATCTTTTTCTGACTTTTCCAACATGATCATTCACGAAATGGCCATCTTCTCGCGAAGTCTCTCTTCGTCTGAACAGGCCCAGATGAATACTTATCTAAGCCGTTGGGCAATTTAAATTTGTGCTGATCTGACCGGGCGTTTTGCGGGCGGCCGGTCAGATCCGTCCATTTGAAACAACGGCAATTCAGCCGAATAATGGCAAAGGCTGGCCTGCAAATTCGTTCTGCCAGTTTTCGATGTATGACTGGTCAACGATTTCTGATGGGTTGATCAGGCGGCATCGGTGCCTTCCTCGAAACACGACACCACGCTCCATGTCGTAGCCGAATGTCCAGGTGCGAATGGATAGGCCGTTTTTATCGCGAAAGCGGCGGCTGATGTCATAGGGATGCGTCATTTCCAAAATACTGAGTTTACTGTATGCATCAGATAGCAGAATCGGCGACCAGGGCTTTGATTCTTCTGAGTTAAGCGATTCAGGCTGAATGTGTTGCTGGTTTTTGATCCAGGCAACGTCTCGACCATCCGTTGAACGCAAAGCGGCGTCGTGGTCTCGAAACTCTTCTACCCAGAGGTCTCTTGATCCATCCAAGTTATTCATTGTCGAAAAGATTCCAAGTTCTACGCCTTTCAGCAAGCCGACCGACCGTGTGCTGACTTCGCTCATCAGGTCAAACTGGCCTGGCGCAGTCGGCCACCAGCAAAGCCTGATTTTTGTGTCGTGCCACGAAGGCGGCAGAAAAGTCATCTCGGCCCGATTCTGAACGACCTCAAGTTGAACCATGTTTTTTTCGTTAGTTTCGCCCACATCCGCCCGGCCTGCGGCGGTCAGGCCCAGCCCACCCAGCACCGGACCAATGCCCGACTGGCCCGAAGTGCCTGCCCAATAAAGACCTGGCAAACAGCCTGACCACCGGATAGACCAAATACCTTCATGGTCAGCAGACCTCAATTCCAGAGCGCTGTCGGTTTCGATCCAGTGACTTTCCATAAGGTGCATCAGCTCCGGTTAACCAGCTTTTTGCGAAGTGTCTTAGTAATTATTTTACGTTAGCCTGCGAAAAAACAAAAAACATTTGTGGTCATTTGCCCTTTTCTGACGCCTGGCTGGCGAAAATTTGTGCATGATGTCGCAGAATCAGAATCGTGAATTTATTGATGATTGAAATGATGATTTTGCCAAAATGTCAAATCAGGCGTTATTCTTAAGAAATTGAACCCCGATTTCGACCTCGACCTGACTATGGCTGATCAAAAAAAACGATTTTTGCGAGCAATTTCCCATCCAACCCTGTTGGGCTTGGCCGTTTTTTTGATTGTTGCGGCAGGAATTGGCGGACCAGGAATTACCATCGATGAGCCGCTGGATGTTGCTCCCGGGCGTCATTATTGGGATGTTCTTTCGAGTCGGGGCACCGATTTTTTTTCATCTTCGGGCGTTAAGCAGGCTTTTGGTGGTAATCCTGACCACCCTCCGCTGGTTCGCTGGTGCCTTGGGGCTTCTTCATATCTTTTCCAAACCTTTCAAGCCATGGTACTTGGGCATGGCGACCCGACGGGGCTGTACATTCTCTCGGCCCGAATGGCTTCAGCTTTGGCCTTTGCGGTCACTGTCAGCCTAGTTGTTGCATGGTCGTCAAAGCAATCGGGGCTTTTGGCAGGGTGGTGTGCTGGCCTGGCACTTTTGTGTATGCCACGACTTTTTGGCCATGCGCATCTGGCTGCCCTTGAAACCATTCTGAATTTATTTGCAACGGCAGCCATTTTGGCCTGGGTTGACCTGCTGGCAGACGATGAACGAAATTCGCCAAAATATTTTTTGAAACCAGCACTGATGCTTGCTCTGGCGTTACTTTGCAAAATTCAGGCCTGGCTTCTGGGTATTTGGCTGGTCGTGCTTCTGGCATGCTGGCGACCAAGCCCACGGAAACTATTGCTAAGTGTCTCAAGTGGAATGGCTTCCGTTGTATTGTGGTTTGTCGGTTGGCCCTGGCTTTGGTACGAGTCGGCTGATCGGATCCGCGAGTATTTCTTTCGCTCGGTTGATCGCATATCATTGAAAGTTATGTACTTTGGACAAGTTTTTGAAGACCGTGCCCTGCCCTGGCATTTCATACCCTTGCAAGTGGCTACTGCAATTACGCCAGCCATCTGGATTTTGATTTTTTTTGGAGTTTTGCAGACATTTTCCAAAACCAACGAAATGGGAATTCACAGGCGCAAACAGTTAGGGCTTATGGCCGCTGTTCTGACTGTTCTTTGCATATTCTCATTGCCCGTTGCACGTTACGATGGCGACAGGCTTGTTCTGATGGTTTATCCCACGCTGGCCATTTTCGCGGGCAGTGGGGCGACTCTGGTTCAGAAAAAAATTCAGAATTATGGTCGCAGGGGATTTGCAACCCCCTTAATCGTTTTGGTTTATGTTGTTTCAGCCTTGCCCCTGCTGAAGCCATTCCCGCTGAGTTATTCCAATTTTTTGGTTGGAGGAACTTCTGGAGCAACGGCAAGAGGTCTCGAGCCGACCTACTGGGCGGATTCGGTCGATAAAACTTTGCTTGAGGAGCTGATGAAGCAGGTTAAGCCTGGCGATTCTGTGGCTTTGGTGCCAACGTTGCATGGGACTCAGGCGGTAATGACAACTCCCTATGAAATGTTAATCAAAGGGCAGGTCGTGAAAGATCAGGCCGCGTGGAACGAGGCCGACTATCTGCTGGTTTATCGACGTGAAGCGTATTGGCCAGAGGGGGTTGCGGAATGGGTGAAAACGCACGAGCCGATCAAATTGCGGAGTCGCGACGGTGTCTGGCTTGCTGGCTTGTGGCGTGGGCCTGGACATAAATCACCCTGATTTATTCCTTTAAAAAAACGGTCAAACGCGCTTTCTTAATAAAATGCCCTAGCAGATAGGCCCGCAGTTTCTATAATTTTTTCAGAAGGAACAGAAATGTTGGACGATACCGGAAATAATTCTTCAACACCTGACTTGCTATTCAGCCATCTCGATGAGCAGGGCCGGGCAAGTATGGTTGATGTCGGGCACAAGCCGGTGACGTTGCGGGTGGCACGTGCTTCAGGGCTGGTGCGAATGCAGCCGGAAACACTTAATGCCCTGACAATGGGGCAAAACCCGAAGGGTGAAGTGCTTTCAGTGGCTAGGATTGCTGGAATCCAGGCGGCCAAGGCGACAGACCGACTCATTCCCTTGTGCCACAGTCTGGGTTTGGATAGTGTCGAAGTTCATTTCGAAGCCAGACCTCCTGATACCATCGCTATCTCTGCTGAAGCCAGAGTGACCGGCAAAACGGGGGTTGA
>JBJTRR010000555.1:0-20856 GCA_046076185.1 bacterium
CTGTGTGCCTTGTCAGGGGCGAGGGATCGCTCGTCTGGGACGCCGAAGGCCGCCGTTACGTCGATTTCTTTCCAGGCTGGGGATGTAACCTGGTGGGGCATTGCCCGCCCCGCGTGGTCGATGCCGTAAGCGAGCAGGTTCGCACACTGATACACGCACCCAACACCTGGTATATGGAGCCACAGGGCCAGTTTGCCCAGGCACTTTCAGAACGCAGCTTTGGCGGCAAGGCGTTTTTCTGCAACTCAGGGGCTGAGGCGAACGAAGCGGCCATCAAGCTGGCGCGTGCTTACGGCCACCCTGCCGGCCGCACCAAAATCATAACCATGACACACGGCTTTCATGGTCGGACGTATGCCGCTCTCACAGCCACCGCCCAGCCCAAGTATCATCATGGTTTCGAACCGATGGTTCCCGGCTTTGAATATGTGGCGTTCGGCGATCTGGAAGCTGCCGATAATGCCTGCGACGAAACAACCGCCGCCATCCTTCTTGAGCCGATTCAGGGTGAGGGTGGGATCAATATTCCACCTGACGGTTACCTGGAAGGGCTTCGCTCGATGTGCGATCGCACAGGGGCTCTTTTGATCTTTGACGAAGTACAGACCGGCATGGGCCGAACAGGCAAGTGGTTTGCGCACCAGCATTTTGGCGTCACGCCTGACATTATGACTGTCGCCAAGGCGCTTGCCAGCGGTGTCGCGGCCGGTGTCATGATGGCCACTCACAAAGTGGCTGAAGTTCTGAAACCGGGCATGCATGCCAGCACTTATGGTGGCAACCCTATTGCCTGCCGGGCCGGAGTTGCAACCATTGAAACGATTGAAGCTGATGGGTTGCTTGACCAGGCCATGCATCTGGAAATGAAATTCCGGACCTTTTTTGAAGGAATCAAAGCCCAAAGGCCAGAACTGGTGAAAGATATTCGGGTTCGTGGCGTGATGGTTGGCTTAGAACTGACATGCGATGCCACGCCGATAGTTGCAGAATGCATGAAACGCCAACTGTTGATCAATGCCACCCAGGGCACGGTCATAAGGCTTCTGCCGGCTCTGAATCTGACTGACGAGCTTTTTGACGAAGGCTGCCAGATTCTTTCGGACGTACTTCTGGCCCATCAAATTTCAAGTTAATTGCGTTATACCGCCCTGACTGGATCATTCAGGGGCGGGTTGAACGCATAAATTCAAGAACTATTTCAAAAGAGCCATGCGGCGACATTTTCTTGATCTTTTTGACATCCAGAAGGAAGAGGCCGAGAGCCTTCTGGATTTTTCCATCGAACTGAAAAAAGCTGGCCCGACACCTGCCATACGCGAGCGGCTTCAGGGCCGCATTCTGGGCCTGATTTTTGAAAAACCTTCGCTTCGGACACGTGTCAGTTTTGAAGCGGCCATGGCCCATCTTGGTGGCAGCTCGCTGTTCATCAGGGGCGAAGAAGTGGGCTTGGGTGTGCGTGAAACGATTGAAGACTTTGCCCGGGTCATCAGCCAATATGTTGACGCGCTGGCCATTCGCACGCATGCCCACCGAAAGGTGGAAGAGCTAGCAAAATATGCCGAAATACCGATCATCAATGCCCTGAGCGAAGACGCCCACCCCTGCCAGGCCATGGCCGACGTGCTGACAATTCGTGAAGAATTGCCAGAGGTGAAGCAACCGAAGGTCGTCTTTGTGGGCGATGGCAATAACGTGGCCCGGTCGCTGGCGATTGCCTGCGAATATACGGGTATGGACTTTATTCTTGCCGCACCACCGGAATACAAGTTTCCAGCTCCGTTTGTGAATCAGTTCACAAAAGCATTTGGCCACGCCCCAGCCCAGACAAGCCACGTGACGGATGCCGCACGGGGTGCAAATGTGCTTTATACAGATGTCTGGACAAGTATGGGCCAGGAAGCTGAAACGGCCGAGCGGCTGAAGGCTTTCCGCGGATTTCAGATCAATCGTGATCTGGTCAATCTGGCCGAAAAAAACGCGATCATACTGCACTGCCTGCCGGCCAAACGGGGCGAAGAGATCACGGGCGATGTGCTTGACAGCCCGGCCAGCCGCGTGATTCCCCAGGCCGCCAATCGCATGCACTTCCAGAAGGCGCTGATTGTCTGGCTGATGACGGGCTGGAAAAAGCTTTGATCAGGCCGATTTTCTCATCGTTTCGTCAGGTTGTAAAACGCAGCGGAGTCTCTTGCGATGGCACGAAATGATGGACGAAACCCGGGCGAAATGCGCCCGGTGAAAATTCAGCGACAGGCTCTATGGACATGCCCGGGCAGTTGTCAGATACAGTTTGGTCGCACGCGAGTGCTTACCACTGCTCGTTTTGCACCGACAGTTCCCCCATTTCTTGAGGGTAAAGGCACAGGCTGGCTGACCGCCGAATATTCGATGCTGCCAGGCAGCACGCCCCAGGGGCGGAAAAGTCGAGGTTCAGACGGTCGGGCTACAGAAATACAGCGACTTATCGGCCGAAGTCTTCGGGCTGTGGTTGATCTGGCGGCTTTCGGGCCAATGACTCTTCAGATCGATGCTGATGTGATTGAAGCCGATGGTGGCACACGAACGGCTGCCATTACAGGTGCGTTTGTGGCCGTTGTTGATGCTGTCGCTGCCCAGTTCGGGGCTGAATCGGTGAGCAGGCTGATTACCGACAGCATTGCCGCCATCAGTGTCGGAATGGTTGATGGGCGGGCACTGACTGACCTTGATTATTCAGAAGATGTGCGCGCCGAGGTTGATTTTAACCTGGTGCGGCTGGGACGGAACGGTTTTGTCGAGGTTCAGGGCACAGGCGAGAAAAACAGCTTTGATCGCAGGGCCCTGAACGAAATGCTTGACCTTGGCGAAGCTTCGCTGGATGATCTGAAGAAAGCACAGCAGGAGGCACTTGGTAATCTCTGGCAATTCTGAAATTTTCATCATATTCTGATATGAGAATCTGAATAATCAGAAATGAAATGAACGATGTCGCCACGCAATCGACGCCAGATCTGGTCATCGTTCTTTTCAAAGCCGCAGGATTGGTCCGCTTTGAGTGGGCCGGGAGATACAGGTTCGGCGAGCGAAGCCCGCTGGATGCTGGCCAGCCGGCAGGCCATGGGCACTTATTTTGAAATCAGGCTCTCGGCTTTTACATTGATGGGAGTGCCGCTGGCTGAACGCTGTTTCGACCAGATTGACTCGCTTGAAATGCAGATGACGATTTATCGTGACGATTCGGAAATCGCCAGTCTTAACGCCGCTTTTGAGAATCATCCTGTTTCAATTGAACCTCGGCTTTATGATCTGCTGAAACTTGCCAAAGCCATTCACCTGGGCACTGATGGTGCTTATGACATCACAACCGGTGCCCTGAGCCGGGCCTGGGGCTTTGTGAAAGGCCCCAAACGCGTGCCCTCAGCAGATGAAATCACGAAAGCCCTTCGGCAAACAGGCATGCGTCACCTGCTTTTTGACGACGCAAAAACCACAATCGCCAGCACCTGCCCCGGCCTTGAAATCAATCTGGGCTCAATTGGTAAAGGCTATGCCATTGACCGGGTTGTTGAACTGATTCGCCAGCACCCCTGGCCCACTTCGGCAATGGTGCATGGCGGGCGATCAAGCCTGTATGCACTGGGGCATCAAGTGGGATCGTTTTTCGAGCCTTGGCGAATTGCTTTGCATAACCCGGTTGACCCAGCCAATCCGCTGGTGGAATTGTTGCTTTCCAATCAGGCCGTCGGCACATCGGGCGGCACATTTCAGTCGTTTGTCGATGATGGCAAGGTTTATGGCCATATCATTGACCCCCGCACGGGAATTCCGCCAGTCGGGCCGCTTTCCGTCACGGTCATCGCACCGACGGCGGCTGAGGCCGATGCACTTTCTACTGCTTTTTATCTGACGGGGCCGCGAGTTGCTTGGCGAATGATCCAGAATCGCGCTGATGTTGCGGCCATTTTTCTTCGTAGGGCGGCAGATGATCAGGAATCTGATGTAGAGATTCTGGTGCTGAACTCTTCGCCCGGTCAGGTTGTCAGTCATTTGGTGCGGCCGCTGTTTATTCAAGGCGGGCAGGATATTCCGCCAGAGTGGCAATGAACATTCATTTTGTGGTGCGAAGGTTTGTCTAAACCGGCGTGTTTTATTATCATAATGTCATCAGCCGTATGAGGTTGTTAAACAAGATCATGATGGTTCTCAAGCCTCATGAAATTGGTCGATCGAGGTCGCAAGGCGCATGTTAGAACGAGTCTATGTCTTTCCGGGTGTGATCGAGATGAATATTCAGGCCAGGCGCCGCCTTGGCGTGAATATCTATCTGATTGACGGTGGCAGCGAATATGCCCTGATCGATGTCGGGTTTATGGATGATCTTACAGATGTACTTGAAATGATCCGCCAGATGGATTTTCGGCTTTCCGACTGCAAAATTGTATTTGCATCGCATGCCGATGCCGACCATGTGCAGGCTCTTTCACGCGCCAGAGATATTCTCAAGTGTAAGGTCGTGGCACACCCCAAGTCGGTCAGGGCGATTGAAACCGCTGATGAAATAGCGACTTACGCACGTATCGACGCCCAGAATATACATATACCCATTACGCCCTGTAAAATTGATATGACGGTTGACGAAGGCGACAAGATTCAGATTGGTAACTGCACGCTTGAAGTCTGGAGCACGCCTGGGCATACCGAAGGCCAGCTTGCTTTTCGGATGGGCGACCTGCTCTTTTCAGGCGATAATATTTTTCGCGATGGCTGTGTTGGTGTAATCGACGCCCACCATGGCTCGAATATTGTTGATTACATCAAAAGCCTCAAACGCATTCAGGCCTGCGAAGCCAAGTGGCTTTTGCCATCCCATGGGCCGATTTTTCGCAAAGATAATGACTTGATTGAATCCACAATCAAACGACTGGAAACATATCTTCATATGTCAGACTTTGGTACCTGTGCCATTGACTGGCCCCTGCTTGACAATTGGGAAGACGAACTCGCCGAAGGCCGGCTGCCAATATAAGCCGCTTTTGTCAGGTTCCAGTTGCTTGATTCAATTGCAGCAGACTGGAAATTCAAATAAACTTGCTCATCAGTCGTCTCTCGCGAGAGATCAAACGATACCACCCTCACAAGAAAACGGCCATCGACCATGACCATGATCTCTGACAGTCCCGATATTGCACTGCCACAACTACCCAAAGCCTGGAAGAGCCTGGGGCGGGCGTTTCTGGATACACACCGGACGATGGGCGAGAAGCCATGCCTGGTTGATAGCACAGGTGCCCGCCTGAACTATAAAGAGACGTTGCTGCGCACCATGGTGCTGGCCATGGCCCTGAAAAAACAGCTTGGCGACGAAAAATATATCGGTGTTTATCTGCCACCCTGCGCGCCAGCGGCCATTGTGAATTTTGCCATTACTTTGCTGGGTAAAGTGCCGGTCAACCTGAATTACACAGTTGGCAAAGAGGTGCTTGACTCATGCAGCCAGCTCGCCGAATTGAAAACGACAATCACTTCTGAAAAAGCCCTTCTCAAGTTTCCTGCCCGGCCCGAAGGCCGCCTGATCATGCTTGAGAAACTTCCAGCACAGCTTTCCAAAGGCGACAAAGCTCTTGGCTTCCTGCTGGCACGCTTTGCCCCGATGTGGCTCAGAAGCCTGTTTCTGGCCGGCCTTCGTAACGAAAAGCCCGATAACATCGCAACGGTGATCTTCACCAGTGGCTCGACAGGTGTGCCAAAGGGGGTTGTGCTTTCTCACCACAATATTCTTTCGAATATCTGGGCCGTTGAAAATCACCTTGGGCTGAAACCCGACACCGGGATGCTGGGTATTCTGCCGTTTTTCCATTCATTTGGCTTCACCGTTACCCTTTGGGCTGTGCAGATTCTTGGCAAGATGGTGGCCCTGCACCATAACCCGCTTGAGTCACGCACAATCGGCAAATTGCTTGAGCAAAACCCGGTTAGCCTGTTAGTGGCCACTCCCACGTTCATGGGTAATTACATTTCAAGGATTGAGAAAAGCCAGTTCGTGCATGTTCGTCGCGTGCTTCTGGGTGCCGAGAAACTGCCGAAAGATCTTTCTGACCGTATCGAGGCCATGCTTGGCATTAGGGCTCTGGAAGGCTACGGCTGCACCGAACTTTCGCCCGTGGTCAGCCTGAATGTGGATCATCCGCTGAAAACCAGTTTAGGAAAAGAAGTTGATGGAATTCGCCCTGGCAGCGTTGGTCGGGCCATTCCCGGAACTGCCTGCAAAACCGTTCATACCGAAACCATGACCGACCTGCCCGTGGGTGAAACGGGCCTGCTGGCTTTCAAGGGCCCTCAGGTCATGCAGGGCTACCTGCACAATGAAAAAGCGACGGCCGACTCTGTGCGTGATGGCTGGTATGTGACAGGCGACATTGGCCGAATTGATGAAGACGGCTTTATTTTCATCACTGATCGCCTAGCCCGGTTTGCCAAGGTTGGCGGTGAAATGGTGCCGCTGAAGGGTGTGGAAGACGCCATTCGGTCAACCTGTGAACTGGAGCCCAACAGCGTGGCAGTTGTGAAATTGTCAGACCCGGCACGTGGCGAAAAACTGGTTGTGTGCCATGTGCCGCTGCCATTTTCACCAAGAGAAGTGACTGACAAGCTGAATGCTTCAACCATGCCGAAGCTCTGGATACCTGACAGCCGCAGCTTTTTTGAAGTCGAGACGATTCCAATTCTTGGCTCGGGCAAGACTGATTACAAAGGCATTGAGAAACTTGCCGAAGAAAAATTCTGCAAGTGATTGAATCTGGCGGGTAAAAGGCTGAACTTACCGCCTGACAATTTCAATTTCTACCCAATCGCTTGCGAGCGGCCCGGGCCAGACTGATCTGATTTCCGGGTCGGCCCAGCCCATTTCCGGTCTTGGCTGAAGATTGATTCTGGCCCTGTATTTACCGGCGCGGCTGATTGCGGAATCATCGATAAGCCCCTTGATTTCAAGGGGGGTAAAGGTTCTCGGGTTGCTTCATCCAACACCACGACGCAGTATTGAGCGCGCGTTGTAAATGAAATGAGCAGTACAACAAAGACAGAAGCAACTATGCGAGTCACAAACCAGGTGTTTGGGCAAATATATCGAACACAGGGTCGAGAGAAATGCATAACTATACCCTCCACATGACTTCAACTTTTCCACGCTCTACTGATTAAAAGTGCCATGCTTCCAATTTCTCAAAAGAACTTCTGGACTACCTTTCGGTTTTAAAGGTGACTCAAAACAAGACATGATTCGAGAACGACTTGAGCGGTTGATGAACTCGCGTTTTTCGCGCGATACCTTGTGGCTTATTGCAGCACAGGCCGTGCTCATGATCGCCGGCTTCGGTGTCAATCTGGTCATTGGCAATTTACAGGGCGCCGATGCACTCGGAGTATTCAATCAGGCGTTGGCATTTTACACTATACTTTCTACGTTTTTCGCTTTAGGTCTCAACAATACGATAACAAAAAAAATAGCCGAGGGGCAGCGCTCAGCAGAAGAAACCCAGCGAATACTCGTTTCCAACTTATTCGTCACCACACTTTTTTCAGGGATGTTGAGCGCACTGGTTTGCCTGCTTGCCATTCAACAACCAACGCTGTTCAGTTCGAGCGAACTCGCAAGAGTCGTTTACATACCCATGATTGCGCTGCCGTTCTTTAACATCAACAAAAATTTCGGTGCATACTTCACGGGATTACGCCTACAAAAACGCTTTGCGCAGCAACGCATATTGCGATGGACCATCATCATCTCTTTTGTTTCCATTTCAGTTGCATGGAATAATTCGATTGAATCGGCATTGTGGTGCTTTTTCGCAGCTGAATTCAGTCTTTTCATATTGAACACTTTCCAGCTGGGAAGACGCATTAAACTAACCATCGATAAAGCCACCATAGCTGAAAACCTTCGCTTCGGAATGAAAACGTATGCAGCTGAACTGATATCGGTTTTGAATGCTTCACTCGACGTCATCTTAATAGGTTATTTCCTTACGAATGCAGAAACGGGGATATACAGTTTCGTGGTCTATTTCGCAAAAACCCTCTACATCTTCCCGGGTATTATGATGCAAAATTTCAGTCCAATCATTTCTAAAACGTGGGCTTCAGGCAACAGAGATGAACTGCTCACGAAAATGAAATCTATCAAAAAAATAAACACGCTTGTAGTCAGTCTGCAGCTTGTTGCGTTGCTAATTGCTTATCCACTTATTACGATGTGCGTAAAAAAGGAATTCAGTGGCACGTTCTGGCTTTTTTCGATTACCTCATTGGGTGCGTTTATTTTCTCGCTCATAGCCTGGTCCGGATCGATGCTTATTATGACCAACAATCTGAACCGCAACATACAGCGTGTAGCAATGATTATTATCTTCTCTGCCGTGAGTTCTATCGTTCTCACCTCGCTGTATGGGCTGCCGGGTGCGTGCATAGGGTACTGCTTGAACGCCATTATGTCGTACGCAGCTACGTCGCAACACATCAAGTTGGCATTGAATATCCGCGTCTGACTTGGCGTTAGGAGAGCTACACCCGTAAAATCTGCACTACTTTTTTCGCATGAAGAATGCTCTTTTGACGACATTCTTAATACGTTGAATCACCCACTCAACCGTCCACTGCACTCGATTGTCGGTCCATCGTTGCGGATGAAACGTGAACATTATGCAATCCGGCAATTGGCCGGACTTACAGGATCTGATAATTTCCTGTGTTGTATGAAACTGCAAATCAAAAGTTGAATTGACCTTGTCGCGCACACTGAATTTTTCGCCGTCCCACCGTCTTCCCGTATCGGTCAGATAAAAGACCTTGCTGTAATCTACATCGAAATAGGGCTCAGCCATAATTCCATAATCTCGGTAAGAAGCATGTTTCCATAAATCGCGCGAATCGTACTTCGACATAGGGCTGCCATGCATGCAAATGGTCGTAATCGCACAGACCTTTCTAAAGTTTTCGAGATTGAAAGCAAAGTCTTGCAATGCCTTATGGATATTGCCGCCGCATGTGGTAAGGCACTCGTAATGATACCCGATTTCATGTCCATACGAAACCATTTCTCGCACGATGTCTTCATCCCAGCTTTGCGGAATCGCCCGGAAATAATAGGTTCCTACGACGCCTCGCTTTGCCTGAACACGGGCAAAATCGAGTGAGTTGTGCGCTCTGGCATCCACGTCGTGCCGCAAGATGACCGATCGTGGCTGCGGCGATTTTATAAATTGTTCAAACGTTTGAAACGAATATCCCTGCTCTATCAAAGCATCCAATAACTCCGTGTAAGCTACAAGCGTAAAATCGTTCATCGAAATGTGTATTGAATGTCCGGGTGTATCTTCATTTCTGTAGCACTTGCCGGATAATGTGTAATGAGCCAGATAAAAAAGGCAGGTACGTTGATTTTTTCTTCCAAAAGCTTACTTCTGCGCACCCTGTATTCTTCCTTGATACCGGTATGAGAAAGGAACTCACCTACTTTTTCAAACAAACGTTGGGGATCCTTTGTGCTGATGGAGGTAGTAAGCGCGTAGCGATTTTCGAGTTCATTCAACACACCTATCTCACCTGTGAAATCGTTGAATCGAATGCCGGGTGTTCCCAAAAGTGCAGCCTCTACCGCCATCGACTGACTATCGCCGATGTAGGCTTCAGCATAAAACATAGCATGGTGAATATGCTGAACAGGAAGCTTCAACCTGTATTGCTCAAATTCAGGCTCGAGCGCTCGCTCCGATGTGATATAGACATTACCGCGTGTTTTAAGTTGCTCGATAAGTTTGGAGGCAATCGCCGCAGTAATTCCCTTTCGATTATCGTCGTGGTATGCCGAAAGCTCAGCAAGACGTAAAATAAAATATGGCCTTGCTGTCATGTCGCCGAGTAACGAGTTATCGGGCGTAAAAACAGACGGATGCAGATAGGCTAGTTTATGAAAACCAGCATACCCAATTTTCTTGTGACTCCATTTTCCTGCATCGCACGACTCGGGTGAAACAATAGCGCTAACGAATGGATAAGCCACTTTAGCAAACTGCGGAATAACATGCACATCGTCTTCACTGAAAATAAACGAAGGAATGCGAAACACCCTGCCCAGATGAGCGAGTGTAGGCTCTGAACCTAAAAGTATGTCGGGTTTAAAGGAGCGAATGATTGAACCAATGCGCACATATTTCTGCATGAAGCTTCGCGCGAATGAAACGACACCCTTCTTGCGATACGTGGGCTGCACGTTCTCGTATAAAATCCCTTCGCGCTTGCACAATTCTTCGAGAATATCTTTGGATCGAATAAGCACTTTGACCGTGTGCCCTTCCTGTTGAAGCTTCGGAATAAGATACCGAAATAAATGGAAATGGGCCGGATGGCCCAGGAATATGAGGATGCGCTTCAAGTCGTAGGATTATTAACGGGCGTAATTTTCTTTAATTCTTTTGCCGGTGCTCCGCCAACCACGGTGTAGGGCGGAACATCTTTAGTAACAACAGAACCGGCCGCCACAATCGAGTTTTCACCGATGGTAACCCCAGGAAGTATAACCACGTTGATGGCTATCCAGGCTCCGCGGCCAATTCGCACAGGTGCTGTGACATGAGCTGCTTCACCTAAAATTTCACGAAGCGGGGCCGTTGGATTTGAATGCGTGAGTATGTAAACTCCTCCTGCAAGCGAAACGTAATCTTCAATCGTGATGAGATCAGGACGAACACGATCGAGAATATTGCCTCCTCCCAAAAATACATGACGGCCAATATTTACTCCGCGCATACGCTCCAGGCGACAGCGATTTTTCGCCCCGATAGGAAAGCGTGTCATGGCCATCCATTGTACCACCTTACCAAAATAAGACTTCACCAATCCACCAAGCCCCTTGGCCTCCAAATTCGCGCTGCCCAGTTGTTCCTGGGCCATCGACATGATCACCTTCTTCATTCTGCAATCGTATTTTTTTCACTTTCACTCCTCGCAACCATCACCACTGCCTCGCCATCCAGGATAACTTTTCCGGATTGGTCAGTGCATCGCGTTGCAAGCTTCACCTTTCCTTTACCCATTACTTCTATAACCTCTACAGTGACGGTTATTTCATCACCCAGAAATGCAGGCGCCATAAAGCGGAGCGTCTGCGACAGATAAATCGATCCTTTTCCCGGAAGCTTTTCGGCGATTACCGCCGAGAAAAAACCGGCGAGCAGCATACCATGGGCGATGCGCCGACCAAAAAAACTTTTTGCTGCGGCTTCCTCATCTAAGTGAATAGGATTGAAATCGCCACTAACCTGCGCAAAAGAGCGAACATCTTCTTCTGAGATGACCTTCACAATGGACGCACTATCGCCGGTTTTAAAATCCAACATCCGCAATTTACAATTTGGCTCCCTCCAAAATACTCCAAACAAACGACTCCTCGCAGCGTTCATTCAACGAACTATTCACGAAAGACACTTGAAAAATATTTGAGCTGATTTATGGACGCAAACTAGCGCGTCTTGAGCACTCCGGCATACACATTCATCAGTTGCGATGTCACTTGCGCAGGCAATATCGCCCTTTTTATAAGGATTTCCTTCGCTGTGGTATGACCATGTTCCTTTCTAAACTTCATAGCCAACTGCAAGTTCGAAGCGACATCCAATACATCCGAATGAACCAGAAAATGACCGGGCAATCCATCGAGCAATTCAGCGACATCACCCACCCGAGTTGAAACAACGGGAGTGCCGCATGCCATAGCCTCCTTGATGAATTGGGGCGAACCTTCCGAAAAAGAAGTCAACAGAGCAGCATCACATGCATTGAGCATTTGAGCAACTTCCAAACGCGACCGATCTTTCAACTCAATCAAGTGCACATTCGGATTGTTCAACGACTCTATAGCCGCCAATGCGAGTGCAGGATTTTTTATTGCATTTTGAAAGGACGATGCAAACAGCACATACTGATTATCCGGAAGCCATCCCAGCATGGAACGACACTGTTCGAAAGGCATTTCATGAAACACACTATCATCGACCGCGCATGGAATTACACGAATATTTCGGTTTCCGAGAATTCGTTTTAAATCATTGGAAACAACGATGTGCGAATTTGTAAGGAGCATGGCCATGCGGGTAAAGCGACGAAGCCTAGGCACATTGACATCAGAGCCATGAAAAGTAGCAACTACGGGAGCTCGCTTTTGAAGCCCCGCCAGCAGCGCCGACATTCCCGAATGCGCATGCACAACATCCGGCCGAAACTCCTTTATCTTGTTTAACAGAGCGCGCCGATTTCGCAAGTATCCCAGCCAGCCTTTTCCGCGTATCAAAAAAATATCGATGATGCACCCCGCTCGCGCAAGATGCTCGGCCTGCTCCTGAATGAATGGAGCTGCCTGCCCCGAATTACCGCTGCAAACGACTAGCACCCGCATTAGTTGACGCATATAAAGTTCCTAAAATCGCACCCATAAAAACGAAAACAATCAGCCTGTAACTGATGTGGTACATCTGTCCGGCAAACGAAGTGATAAACTGGTTGAGCAATAACATCCAGAAGGTTGAATGCAAGATTACACCGGTGCCCGACACATCTCTTTTGAGCCTTCTCATTTTTTTGGCAAGTTGAAAAAAGATGGCCAGATAAAGTATCAGTCCAACAATACCAATTGTATTCACAATAAGGTTGTAATCGACATGCAGCTGTCGTTCACCAAAACGTCCTTCGGCATAATTACCAACCGAATAAAACCCCTCTAAGCCGAGAAAGCTCTTCGCCGGATTATCGAAGGAAAAGACCTCCTCCCAAACGTATTGTGACTCCATGAATCGTCCTTCCCGCTCCAGGGCGCCGGCTTCAAATCGATCACTTCTGGCTTCGATTCGCTTGGCAATTGTTTCTTCAAATGCAGGAAGTAAAAGCGCAACTCCAATCAGCAATATTAAAAGGGAGCGTAAAATCATTTTCAATCGAGTGCCATTCATCCAGCGAATGGCTGTGCCGGTGATAAGTCCCAAAATGGCGATGCGCTTGATGGATATTATCACCAGCAAACCATTCATGACGGAACCTACATAGGTGAGCCATCGCAGGGTTTTGCGATCGTTTAAGAAATGCAAAACAAAAGGAGCCAGCAGCACCGAATAAGTGAATACATTCCAGGCATCGTCGAGGTTACCTACACGAAAATTCGAGTCTTCGGAATACAACGACTGGCCCAGCTGAAAGACCTGACTCAACACAAAGTTAATTGCCAAAATAAAATAAATCCACACCACGGAAACACTCAACCTGCGGAGCTGTTCGGTGCTATTGAACAGCCGATACCCAATGGCAAAAGAACCGATTGACAGGCAGACTTTCAGCGTAACATTCAACGATTTTTCGGGATTCGAAACAAAGAACAGTTGAAACAAACAATAGCCGATAAACAACAGAATGGCTGAATAATGCCTTGCGTGATTGCTGTATTTGAAGAACACAAAGCCCAATAAAAAAATCAAGAAACCGGCACGCACGAGCGGCAACCACGTGAGCTGCTCGGAGAAAAGCAAGAGCGTGTCTATCAAAACATTGATAGGCAATAAGTAATACGCCAGATTCCTTATCATTTTACAGGAAACGACCCATAGGTTGTCTTCGTCCCGAGGGCAAGTTACAGCCAAACAACACCTATTTGGAAAGATGCTACTAACACCGACAAGGTAATAACTACGCAACCGTGTGGAAGTTTTTGCGTATTATCTTTGAAATCTAATCTAATTATGGAAGGCTCGGCGTTTTTCCATTCGATCATTCACACTGCACCCTCACAGGATGTGTCACCCACTGTCCGTGAGCGTTTCACGCGTCTGCTTACATTCGAGCAACGCACCACGCTGCGCTTTCGCGAGTACAACCCTGCCGATGAGACTTCCACAGCCAATGCAAGAATAGGGCTCTACACAGAAGTTCGCATGAACGATGTGCGTCGAATAAACAAGTTTCTCGAACAGGTGAATGGGTCAATGGAAAATGAGCAGTTGTTCATCGGTTCTTTCGAAACATACAGGGCGCGCCGTCATCGCATTGCATATTATAAAATTCCGGTTTTAAAATATGCCTTCATCACCGCTGAGTTCATATTCTTGCGCATCTTCCCGAAGATTACCGGCTTGAAGCAAATTTATTTTGGCCTCACAGGAGGAAAAGGCCGCCTGCTCTCCAAAGCTGAAATGCTGGGCCGACTTGTTTGCTGCGGATTCGAAATCGTCGCACACGAATCGATTGAGGGTGTTACCTGGTTTGTTGCTAAAAAAGTAAAACCGCCGGTTTACGACAACAACCCAAGTTATGGACCTGTATTCAGAATGCGTAGAATTGGGAAAGGCGGTAAGGTTTTCAATGTGTTGAAATTCCGAACCATGCACCCTTACTCGGAATACCTGCAAGATTATATTTTGAAGAAGAATGGCTATGCTCCCAGCGGAAAGCCTGCCGATGACTTTCGTCTTACACCCTGGGGCAAGTTTATGCGTCGCTACTGGCTCGACGAACTTCCTCAGCTTCTGAATGTGCTCAAGGGTGACATGAAATTGGTGGGTGTTCGCCCCGTGAGCCCCCGCTACTTCGAAGACATACCGCCCCATTTGCAAGCATTGCGCAATACGCAAAAACCCGGTTGTATTCCTCCGTATGTAGCTCTGAACAGAAAGCCGTCTGTAGAGGAAGTGCTGAAAGCGGAAGAAGAATATTTGCTTGAGAAAAAACAGAATCCTTATTTCACTGATACTCGTTATTTCTTCCGTGCGATTTACAATATTGTGATTAAGCGTAAGCGGAGCGCCTAGAACAATATTGATTACTTTTGAATTATGCATCTTTTTCGTTCTTCACTTGTGCGGGCTCTTTATTTACTAAGCCTACCATTGCTCGTGACCGGTTGCTATACTCAGCGCGACTTGGTTTATTTCCAGGGTAAGGCAACAGAATTCGCAACACAGTCGACGCACGACCCTGTTATCAAACCCGATGACATCCTGTCCATATTGGTAATGGCCACCGATGAAAAATCGGTGCTCATGTTCAACATGCCCCTTGGAACAGGCAACAACCTCATTGGTGGTTATGCCCAGGGCGCTCCCACGCCCCCAGGCTATCTGGTGCATGCCGACGGCACCATCGACTTTCCCATAATCGGTTCACTTAAAATAGCCGGCCTAACGCGTTCCGGAGCGGTCGAAATGCTCAAGCAACAATTGGCATCCTACATCGTCAATCCAACCATCTCCATACGAATCCTCAATTTTAGGGTCACCGTGTTGGGCGAAGTGCGCAATCCCGGCACATTTACTATTCCCAACGAACGCATCAGCCTGCTGGAAGCGCTGGGAATTGCCGGTGATTTGCTCATTACAGGTGAACGAAAAAATGTAGCGGTAATTCGCGATGAAGAAGGAAAGCGCCGAGAGTACCGCGTGAATCTAACGGATGAAAGCTTGTTCTCATCGCCCGTTTTTTATTTACAGCAAAACGATGTTGTGTATGTGGAGCCCAACCAAGCAAAGCGCAATTCATCCCTTATCAATGTTGCCAATTACGGTGTAGTGATTTCCAGTCTTTCGCTGGTGGTAACAACACTCATTCTTATTTTTAAATAGCCTTATGGAAACCACACCGGAACTGCGCCCCGACAACTCCCCTTCCTTCGGAGAAGTCGTTTTGAAATACCTTTCCTACTGGCGTTGGTTTTTGATTTCTCTCACCCTTTGTCTGGCTCTTGCGTTCGTTTACGTTCGCTACAATGCACCTATGTACGAAGCAACGGCTACGGTGCTCATCAAAGACGATAAAAATGGAAAGTCATCACTTCGCGATGAACTTTCAGCGTTTGAAGATCTTGGTATTTTATCGACCAATCAGGACCTCGACAACGAGATTGAAATTCTTCATTCGCGTTCCCTGATGAAGGAAGTCATTGATGAACTCGATTTAAACGTTCGCTACTTCACCTTCGGCAGGCCCATCATGCACGAACGCTATGAAGGAACCCCCATACGACTGCAACTGATAACTCCCGAATTGCCCGATTCATCGCAGGAATTCAAATGGAACCTTGTGCCCTTGTCTGATTCAGAATACCGGCTCACCAACGCACACACGGGAGAAGCAACACAGCATTTATTTGGCGACACATTGCGCTTTGAGTTTGGATACGGCTGTTTTCGCACTACGCAGTATTTCAACTCATCGCATTACAACCGCGATTTCATTACAGAAATCGTTTCACCGGAAAAACTGGCCATCAAGTTTCAGGAAAATCTGAAAATCACCCCAGTGAATAAAGATGCGAGCGTTTTAAAGCTCGTCTTTAAGGATGGACTCCCCGATCGTGCCATCGCCGTTTTGAATACACTCATTTCTATTCACAACAAGCACGCAATCGAGGACAAAAACCAGATCAGTCGCAATACTGCCAACTTCATCAATGAACGTATTCAATTCATTACAGACGAACTCGCCGAGGTAGAAGGCGAAGTGGAGAGTTTCAAGAAAGAAAACAAGCTCACCGATATTGGTTCAGAAGCCGACCTCATGGTGAGCTCGGGCATTAATGCTGAGCAAGAAATGCTCGAATGTGAAAACGAAATTGCATTGCACAAGTTTTTACTCGAAGAGATGAACAACCGCAATACCATTGAGGACTTGCTGCCTGCAAATTTAGGGTTGAAAGATGAGTCGGTGAATTTCATGATTTGGGGATACAATAAGCTCGTGCTTGAGCACAATCGCCTCAAGGCCACAGCAGGTGAAAAGAATCCGTCAACAGTTGCACTGGAACCCGAGCTCAATAAACTTCGCAATTCACTGCGCTCAAGCTTTGAGAATACACTGAAGGCCCTCAACATAAAACTCACCGGACTTACAAAATATGCTCGAGGGATCAACAGTAAAATTCAGGATGTACCAACCTTCGAGCGCGCCTTTCGAGATATTCAGCGACAACAGCAAATTAAAGAATCGCTCTATCTATACTTGTTGCAAAAGCGAGAAGAGACAAACATTGCCCTGGCCGTTACAGTAGCCAATGCAAAGACTATCGACTCCGCTTATTCCGACAAGAAAAAAATAAGTCCGAAGTACACACTTATCTACGGCATCAGTCTTCTGTTTGGTTTACTGATTCCTGTTGTGCTCATTTATTTACTCGAGTCGCTCAACACCAAAGTGAAGAGCAAAAAAGATTTAGCACATCTCTCGGTGCCTTACCTCGGCGAAATTCCTGAAATGAAAGTACAAACCTCGCACTTGGTGTACAGCAATACCGATCGATCAATTAATTCGGAAGCGTTTCGAATGCTTCGCACCAACATCGAATATTTATGCACGGGGTTGCCCGAAGGCTCTCGGGTAATTGGCGTTACTTCTACAATTGGTAAAGAAGGAAAGTCATTCCTTTCCATCAATCTGGCAGAATCGCTTCACTTCGCGGGAAAACGCACGGTGTTGGTGGGAACCGATTTACGTCATCCAAAACTGGCGACCTACCTCGGAACTGAAGACCCCAAAGGATTGAGCTATTACCTTGCAAAGCCCAAGACCGATCTCAGCGAGGTGATGATTAAAGGAGGAAATAGCTTCCACTTCGATTTGATTGCTTCAGGTCCGGTACCCCCGAATCCTTCAGAAATGCTCATGGGCAATCGATTCAACGAATTGCTCGAAGAATTGCGACGAACCTACGACTACATCATTATCGATACCGCTCCTATCGGGTTGGTTTCCGATGCGTATCATATTTCATCGCATGTGGATTGTTTCGTCTACATCATCAATTCCAAATTGATACGAAAAGCTCAACTGGAAGTCATACAAGCACTGCATGAATCGAAGCGACTTCCACGCATGGGCATCGCACTTAATCGATACAAGACGATGCGAGGTTATGGCGGATATGGCTACGGGTATGGCTATGGGTATGGTTATGGTTACGAGGGAGAATACAAAGAGAAGGGGAAGGAGAAAAAAGACACACCCGCTGCTTAATACGTATCATCCAACGCAAACACCGCCGGCCGTTTTTCCCATGCGCCTGCCGTGAAATCCGGAATTTCCTGCAACGCACCATTACTAGCCACCGATTGTTCGGATAGCGGTGTGATTGCGTACCACGAAGCAAGGTCGTATACATCGAGCGGGAAAGGTTTGTTTTGCTTGATGCACTCGATGAAAGAATTCAATACGAAGAAGTCCATGCCACCGTGGCCCGCCGACTCCGCTTCTTTCGCATAGCGCTTCCACAACGGATGGTCATATTTCTCTATCCACTCCTTCGAGTTATCCCACCGATGGCTGTGCTTCATTTCATTTTCGAAATAAACAAAACCCTGGTCGGGGTCGCCCCAGCCGAAGTCTTGCCACAAGCCACGCGTTCCCTGCACTCGAAAGCCCAGGTTATAGGGGCGCTGTAGTGAAGTATCGTGCGTAAGAAGAATCGTCTCACCATTGGCACATTGTATCTGCGTGGTCACTACATCACCCTGTTTGAATTGCACCGATGCATTTGTATGCGAAGGACCTCCCTTCTCGTGTTCGACAATGTAGTTGTGCAGCCCACGCGATTTGCTGGCGAACGACGATAAGCGCATCATGCGATTGCCGCGATTTAAATTCAGCATCGTTGCTACCGGCCCCAGACCATGCGTAGGATACAATTCGCCATTGCGATTCACATAATGATTGGTGCGCCATTTGGCTTCGCTATATCCCTTTTCACCAAACTCGACACCCGAGTTGTACGCAGTAGTACCATCGTTGAACAATACGCCGCGCAGGTCGTGTTCATAGCCGCCCTGTGCATGCACTACCTCCCCAAACAATCCGCTCCGCACCATATTCAACACGGCCATCACATCGCGGCGGTAGCACACATTTTCTAGCATCATAATGGTGATGCCCGTTTGTTCGTGCGTCCGCACGTATTCCCAACATTCGCCAAGACTCATACCTCCGCACACCTCCATGCCCACAATTTTTCCGGCACGCATCGCATCGCATCCGTGGCGAGCATGCCACTCCCATGGCGACGACACGATGACCGCATCGATGTCGTCGCGTTGAAGCATATCGCGATATCCATAATCTCCGTTGCCGTATTCAGCGGCCTTTTGCTTTCCTGCTTTTGCGAGCAACGCCTGCGCATCGGCCATCATACGGGCATCGGGATCAGCAAAAGCCACCAACTCCACATCAGTTCGCTTCAGCAGTTCATCGATATGCGATTGACCGCGAAAGCCAACGGCTATCATTCCTATTCGAATCTTTTTATCAATGCTTCTTGCATTCCCAAAGGCCATCGATGGCGTCAACAATGCGCCGGTTGTGGCGATAGAAGTAGTTTTCACAAAATCGCGACGATTCATAATCATTTCTTTGGAACGCAAAATAGATGTTTCATTCAATGGTGTAGCATCGAAAGGCGAATTACATTCGGCGCACATTTTTAATCACCGAAATGAATCGAATGAAAACTCCCCTTCTTACTGCACTTTCCATTTATTGTGCAATATCATCTTTCGCCCAGCATGCGGTGCCCTCTTCAGGCTTTGCAGTAGCCAAGGCATTTAGTGTAACACGCCCGCTGCGCGAAATGCCGGCTGCAGTTGTTGATTCAGAAAAGGAAGAGGGCAAAGAATCCTCCGATCGTATGCACCGTCAGGCGCAATACTTTGAGTTTACAGGTGCAGACGGTGGTGTGTACGGCAATGATGAAGCATCGGTTCAACGGGAAATGGGAACACAGAAAGGGGCACAGCTTCGCGCCAATTTTGCAGGGCAATCGGGTGGCGGTTCGCGCCCATTCGATCCCTCGGGAGCAGCCGGCCCAAACCACTATGTTCAAATGATTAATGCGACCACATTTCGTGTGTACAATAAGGCAACAGGAGCCACTATCGGTTCTGCTCAATCGCTTGGCTCATTGTGGAATCCTGACACTCAAAACAACGGTGACCCTATCGTGCTCTACGACAAGGCAGCCGATCGATGGCTGCTTGCGCAATTCGGTTCTTTTTTTAATAATGAAATCTATATCGCTATTTCCACAACCGGCGACCCGCTTGGCTCTTACTATACCTACACCTTCGAATCGCCCGCCTTCCCTGATTACCTTAAGTTCAGTGTTTGGCAAGACGGCTATTACATGACAGCCAACACCAGCACGCAGCGTGTTTTCGCATTTGAGCGCGATGCTATGCTTGCCGGCACTCCGGGCGCACGCAGCGTGTACGCTTCTTTCAATCCGCCCGATGGTGGTGGTTTTTTCGTACCACTCACCGGTTGTGCGGCCGATGGTGTGCTGCCTCCGGCAGGAACGCCCTGCCCTATTTTCTCCTATTCCGACAATGGTTGGGGAGGCAGTAATCAGGATCGCGTAATCATCTATAAAATGACTGTCAATTGGACGCCCACCACACCCACCGCTACAATTTCAGCGGCCAACAATGTGTCGACCGCGGCTTTTGATGGCTCATACAATAGCAATTGGAACGATGTGGCGCAACCGGGAACGACCCAAAAACTTGATGGCATTGGCGGCGTCTGCATGTATAGAGCGCAGTGGAAAACGTGGGGCGACTATAACTCGGTTGTTTTGAACTGGGGTGTAAAAATCAATGCCAATCAACGCAGCATAAAATGGTGCGAGCTACATCAAGATCCGACAACAGGCACATGGTCGATGTACCAGGAAGGAATTTATACGCCCGATACCGACACCCGATGGATGGGAAGCATCGTCATGGACGATAATGGATCGATTGGATTGAGCTACATGAAAACCAATGCCAATACCAACCTATACCCCGGTCTCTATTATACCGGTCG
>JBJTRR010000556.1:0-2064 GCA_046076185.1 bacterium
AGAATGGCTGCAACTCAGGGCCGAAAATCGCGAACTACGTACGCAGCTTGCCCGTCGGCAGCAGAATCAGGGCGGGCTTGACTCCATTCTCGGCAATTCACCGGCCATTCTTGCCGTGAAACACTGGATTCGCCGAATCGCACCGGCCCAGACCAACATCCTGATCACAGGCGAATCAGGCACCGGCAAAGAATTGGCCGCCCGGGCGATTCATGATCTCGGTGGTCATGCCGATGCCCCATTTCTGGCGATCAATTGTGCTGCCATTCCCGCAGATCTTCTTGAAAATCAGCTCTTTGGCCACACCCGCGGCGCCTTCACCGGGGCCGACCGCGACCGCGAAGGGCTTCTGCTGGCTGCGGGAGAGGGCACTGTGTTCCTCGACGAAATCGGCGAGCTTCCGCTCACCCTTCAGGCCAAATTGCTTCGTGTCATTGAAAACAGGGAAGTCCTTCCCGTGGGCGCGGTGCGACCGACCATGATGAAGGCCCAACTTCTGGCCGCAACGAACAAGAACCTGGAAAATGAAGTCGCCCAGAGCCGGTTCCGTGCAGACCTTTATTATCGTCTCAATGTCGTGAGTGTGAAGATGCCGCCGCTGGCCGCACGCCGTGACGACATACCTGAAATTGCCACAGCCCTGCTTCAGCGGCAATGCCTGAAACTTGGCCGCGACCTGCGTGGATTTGAGCCCGATGCCATGCTTGAACTACAGAAAAGCGACTGGCCCGGCAATGTGCGTGAACTTGACAACACCATTCAGCGTGCATCCATCCTGGCAGAAGGCCCATGGCTGACTCTCAATGACTTGCAAACCAGCTCGGCCCATAACCCGGCCAGGCCTCAAAATCCAGATACCCTGCAACCATTGATGGCTGCGGGGCTAGTTTGTGGCGAAATGGCCACCACCGACTTACGCGACGCTGTGCGAATTTATGAACGCGCTCATATCAGCCGGGTGCTTGCCGATTGCGGCGATGATCGTAAGCAAGCCGCTGCTCGACTGGGCCTTGGCCTTTCCAGCCTCTAGGCCAAAATTCGCGAACTTGGCATTTCCGGCTGATTTTTTTCCAGGGGGCATCCACTTTTAGCGAGGGACGATTAGAATATAGTTGTCTTACTTCTGATCCAACACATTCATCATCATCATCAGGGCTTCATGGTGCGCTGTAGCGAATGTGACCGAATTATCACCGAACCCAGCACAGGTCGCCTGAAGTCTGGCCAGATTGTTTTCGGCTGGTGTGCTGGTTGTTTCGAAGTCGCTGGCGCTGTTCGCACAGAACTTACTGACAATGTCGCCCTTTTCGATGGTAAAAAGCAACTGGCGACGCCTTTCGGCGGCACTTCGTGGGATTCAAGCATCGCCCGTTCTCAAAAACGCATTTTCGCTCTTCTCATGATGGCTTCGGTTCTTGCCATTTGGGGCGGTTCCATGCTGCTCACCGGCTTTTTTCGTACCGACCGGCCAACGCCCGCAAACCCTTTGGGCAATGGCACTTCCAATTTTCTCATTGCGGGTGGCGGTGGCCTTGTCGGCACAGCCTTTGGCCTGGCGATCGGGGCCTGGCGTGCCCGCCGCAGAACCGGTTTTCAGATAAAAAAAGTCGCCTCCACAAGCCGTCCAGAACAATTTGCTGATCAGGCCTTTCTCTAACTCGAGAAGGCAGTTTTAACCAGAACCTTTTTCGACAAAGGAACTTGATAATCTCATGGAAACTAGCATTTACGACATTCCTGTGACCACAATCGATGGCGAACAGGCTACTTTGGCTCCTTATCGCGACAAAGTGCTGCTGATAGTAAATGTCGCAAGCAAGTGTGGTTTCACGCCACAATATAAAGGGCTTGAAGCTGTTTATCAGAAATTCAAAGAACAGGGGCTGGTGGTTCTCGGCTTTCCCTGCAACCAGTTCGGTGGCCAGGAACCGGCCGCTGAAAGTGCAATAAAAAGTTTCTGTTCACTGACGTACGGCGTCAGCTTTCCGATGTTTTCCAAGGTTGATGTCAATGGATCGAACGAACATCCACTTTATAAGTTGTTGAAGTCAGAAAAAGGTGGCT
>JBJTRR010000557.1:0-1080 GCA_046076185.1 bacterium
CCAGAACGGAAAAAGGTCTGACGGTCGAAGTGCGCATCCTTGAAAAAGCGTACGAAACAGGCCGAAGGTGCGCCGAAGGATTCAAGCAGAAGATGAAGATCAAATTTGACAAGAAACTACCGAAATGGAATTATCAGGCAATCCCTCAGCCCGCCTAATAAGGGGAAGTAATTTACAGACTATTCCTCAGTGGGCTGATAAAACTGGTCGCAACGATGAAACACTGATGAATTGGGTTCATAAATATAATGAGAGTGGTCCAGACGCTATGATTTATCGCCGAACTGGCGGTAATCTCCCCCTTTTTCGCCCGATCAAGCCAAAGAAATAGTTGAGCTTGTTGAAACGACCACTCCCAGTGATCACGATTTACCGGGACACGGCTGGACACTGAAAAAGCTGGTGGCATGGGTCCAAACCAAGCAAAATCGCCTTGTCAGTCGCAACGTCATTCGTAATATCCTTCATAATTGCAAGATAAGCTGGAAAAAGTGCAAAAAACTGCTTGCCAAGCGAGACGCCAACAAAAGAGCCGGTTATATGCAGCGGTTCCATGAATTGTTTGATCAGTTGTGGCAAAATGAAATCCTACTGGTTTATGTTGATGAATCGGCTTTGGCGACGCAGTGATTGCCCTCCTTTATCGGATCGGATCAATTGGTATGGAGCGTTTAATTTCAGTGATGGCCAAAGTCTGATCTGGAATGAAGGGAATTGTAATGCGGATCACACAGGCAAGTTTCTGGAACGGCTCAAGGAATGGTTACCAAAGGATAACCGAAAGGCGGTTGTGGTTTGGGACGGGGGCACCCTGGCATCGGGCGAAGTCGGTACAAAGCAAAGCTCAGGAATTGAGCATCGAGATTGTTGCATTGCCGGGTTACAGCCCTGACTTAAATCCAATTGAAGGTCTATGGAAATGGATGCGGGAAGATGTTACTCAGATGTGTTGCTATCCTTCAATCACAGCTTTATTTGATGCCTGCAAGATTTTTATCGAACGAATCAACAAAAACCCAATTGATATGGTCAATAGACTCTGGCCCAGATTTGAATTAGACCCGGAAGTCGAAAAACTCG
>JBJTRR010000558.1:0-4124 GCA_046076185.1 bacterium
CGCTGCTGTGCCTGGGCGTGTTCGGGGCTTCGCTCTGGAGCGCATTTTCCATTTCATTATTCACAGGGCTTGTCTTTCTCACGATTGATCTGGCCCTGCTGCCCCTGGCGATTCTGGCTGCCGCTTCCCTCTGGCCGCACACACCCATTGCCCGGTTTTTTCTGCTCAAGCCGCCGGGC
Organism: bacterium; assembly: GCA_046076185.1. Lineage (GTDB taxonomy): Bacteria > Planctomycetota > Planctomycetia > Isosphaerales > Isosphaeraceae > QWQI01. The sequence continues at coordinate 180 of JBJTRR010000558.1, forward strand.
GAGGATGAAGTCATTTTGCCATCAGCCGACGACAGCCCCCGGCATGAACTTCAGGCGATTGTCGGGCACCATGGCCGCACCATTACCGACCTGCGTCCTGGCGGCACCGTAATCGTGAGCGGCAAGCCACTTGATGCCATGACCGACGAGGGCTTTATCGCAGCCGACACCTTGGTTAAGGTAGTAGGTATTCGCCAGAGCCAGATTCTAGTCAGGCGTGAAACTGCCCCCTTCACTCAGGCCACCTGAGGTTTTGCCCATGCCACCTGTTCCGCGAATCACCCTGCTTTTGGCCGCTTTCGCTGCCTGCCTGCCACTTACTTCCAGTCGAGGTTTTGCCGTGGCCGATCGCCATTCAAACGCCCAGCCCGAAAAAGTCATCGTCACGCATCTTGATCTCGACCTTGCTGTCGATTTTCAGACCAAATCACTTTCGGGCACTGCCACCTGGAAGATCAATCGGCTGGATGCCAAAGCCCCGCTTGTGATGGACTGCCGCGAGGTCGAAATTGAGTCGATCAAAGCCACCCGAACCGGCCAGTCGCTTGAGACATACATCAGCCCACATCACCCGATTTTCGGCTCGAAGCTGGAAGTGAAGCTGCCGGAAGGTGTTGATCAGATAACCATCACCTATCGCACCAGGCCCGAAGCTTCAGGGCTTCAGTGGGTCGGGCCTGAAGGCACGGCGGGCGGCCGGGAACCGTTTCTTTACAGCCAGTCGCAGGCGATTCATGCCCGAAGCTGGGTGCCGTGTCAGGATTCGCCCACCGTTCGCTTCACCTACTCGGCCAAAATTCGCGTTGAACCGAAATTCAGGGCCGTGATGAGTGCTCTTTCCGAAGAAGCCCGCAGGGGAAGTGCTTCCGGCGTCTATCAGTTTCAGCAAAACAGGCCGATTCCATCGTATTTGCTGGCTCTGGCCGTTGGCCGGTTTGACTTCCGTGAGATTGGCCCAAGGTCGGGGGTTTATGCCGAGCCTGAGACAATTGACCTGGCTGCACGCGAATTTGAAGACACTGAAGCGATGATCAGGGCTGTTGAAAATCGCTATGGGCCGTATCAGTGGGGCCGCTATGACCTTCTCGTTCTACCGCCAAGCTTCCCGTTTGGCGGCATGGAAAACCCGGTTGTCACCTTCGCCACACCCACCGTGCTGCCCGGCGATAAATCGCTTGTCTCGCTGGTGGCACATGAACTGGCGCATTCATGGTCGGGCAATCTGGTGACCAACGCCACATGGAACGACTTCTGGCTGAACGAGGGGTTTACGACTTATGTGGAAGGCAGGATCATGGAAGAACTTTATGGCCCTGAGCGTGGCGACTTTGAACGCCGGCTGGGCTATGAAGAGCTGCTGGCCGGGCTGAAGGAAGTGCCTGAGGCTGACCAGCGGCTTTCGCCCGATTTTGACGGCCGCGACCCCGACGACGGCGTGACCCGCATTCCCTATGAAAAAGGGCGACTGCTGCTTTATCAGCTTGAAAAACGCCTGGGGCGAGAGACATTTGACACCTTCCTGAAAGGCTGGTTCACCGACAATTCATGGAAGAGTGTGACCACGGCCGACTTTCTGGCCTATTTTGATGCCCGCTTCCAGCCGGCGACCAACCCCAGGCTGGCCGGGCTGAGGCTGGCTGAGTGGTTTGCAAAGCCGGGTATCCCCGAAGGAGCCCTGGCCCCTGAATCAGCCAGGCTCAAGGCACAGGTTGACCTGGCCCATGCCTGGGTGGCTGACAAAGTGAAAACCGCCGAACTGGCCACCGGGAAATGGTCAACACAGGACTGGCTGGCGTTTCTCAACGAATTGCCGATGAAACTGCCCGTTGGCAAGCTGGCTGAACTTGACGGGAAGGCCAGCCTGACGGCCAAAGCCAACGCCGAAGTGGCCCATAGCTGGTTTTTGCGAACCATTGCCAGCAGTTATTCGCCTGCTGACACGGCCGTTGATGCTTACATTCGTCGCATTGGTCGCCGCAAGCTGATTGTGCCGCTTTATAAGGCCCTTTTGGCAACACCGGCCGGCAAGACCCGGGCCCAAAAGCTGTTTAACCAAGCCAGGGGCGGTTATCATCCGATCACCACGGGCACGCTGGAAAGGCTGTTGGGCGGTGAGTGATGCAAAGCGATTGTTGAGGCAATCATGGAATCGAATCCTGATGAAACAACGCTGAGCATCCGCTTACCACTGGAAAGCCTGTAGTTTGCTGAAGCTTATGGGATCAGACACGGGCTGACCACTCAGGAATTATTTAATCGATACCTGACTTTGCTAAAAGAATTTGAGCATTTTCAGCCAGGCCAATCGGTTCTTGCTATTTCAGGACTTGTGCCGTCAAATATCGATGCAAAGGCAATTTACAATCAGTATCTGGCTGGGAAATATAAATCATGATGCTGATCGATCAAAATATGGCCATCGGAAAAATAAACCCCGGATCTCTTTCAAAACCCGGGGTCGATAATTATCAATTCTCAGCCTGATCAATCATCCGATGAGCTGCTGCCCAGCAGGCCTGAGCGAATCAGGTAATAAAGCAGTGTCAAAATCGCGGTGATCGTGCCGGCGACATACGTCATGGCGGCAGCGTTCAGCACACGGCCCACTTCGCGGTCTTCTTCAGGATGCACCAGGCCGGTCATCAGCAGGGCCTGGCGGGCCCGGCGGCTGGCGTCGAATTCTACAGGCAGGTTCACCACCTGAAACAGCACCGTCAGTGAGAATGCGGCCACGCCCAGAATGAAAAGCTGTGTCACATGCAGCATCAGCCCGGCGAAAATCAGGAACCACGAAGCACTTGAACCAATATTGGCCAGCGGCACAATTGCGTTTCGCATGACCAGAAGTGTATAGCCCGAGGCATCCTGAGCGGCATGCCCGGCCTCGTGGGCGGCTACACCCAAAGCGGCCAGCGAATTGCTGGAATAAACCTGCGGCGAGAGCCGCAACACCTTGGCCGAGGGGTCGTAATGGTCGGAAAGCATGCCGCCGATCGGTTCAATCGCGACGTTGTAAATGCCTTCGGCTTCAAGCACGCGCTGGGCGGCCTGGGCACCCGTCAGGCCACAGGCTGATCGAATTTTTGAGCCATGATTGAACGCAGATTGCACCTTCCACTGGGCCCAGCCCGCCAAAAGCATTGCGGGCATGAGCATCATGAAATACAGAGGGTCGAACCCTATCATCAGCTTCTACCACCTTTCCCGGTCAATTGGCAGGCCGGAACAGCCCGGCCACGTTCCATTTATCATATTCTTTTACGTTCGCCATGGCCACATTGTTCATTCGTTGTGCCACTGTTTGTTCTGTTTCTTCATTGTTCAGCGAGATTCTCTCCAGGCGTTCCGCAAACGGAACCTTGCGGCATATCCTTCACGACCGTCAAATCCTGATTTCCGCGAATCAATTCGGTGCAAATAGCCAGCGAGAAGAGGAGAACACTGTCCGATTTAATACGACACACTGGCGTGTGAATTGTGGTGGCATAGGGTGGTCGTTCGCGGCGGCAATTTGCCCGAAATGACCAAGTGCAGAACGGAAGCGGAAATCATGGCGAACAGGGATCAGATGCCAGAACAGCCAACACACCTGAGCCCCGCTGGCCGAACATCCCGGCGGCCGTCGAGCCAGGTTTCCGGCTGGCAGAAGCAGTCGGGTATCCAGACATTTCGCCAGTTGAACCAGGCAAAGTCGCTTCAGGCACTGGCTGCCGATTATGGCGTGCTGGCACTGGCAGCCGCCGGGGCCATTCTGGCTGATACCCTTCGGCGCAGGGCTGGCTTGCACTGGGCGGCTTCGGCACCATTTTTTGCCATGGCGGCCATTGCCATTGGCGGGGTGCAACACCGGCTGGCATCGCTGGGGCACGAGGCTTCACACTACACTTTTCTGAAAAATCGCTTGGCGAACGATCTACTGGCCGACATTTTCTGCATGTTTCCACT
>JBJTRR010000559.1:0-4002 GCA_046076185.1 bacterium
GGATGTTTACGGGTGATTGTAAAAAATTGGATAATTCTCTTCTCTTTTGTACAGCATATTCTTATGATAATTGCTTCTGTTTGTCAGCAGAAAACCAAATGGTCGTGCTGGCATGGCTAATCAAAAAATGTCGCGTGTGGGGTTGCCTGCAGGCGAAATCATGTCGGAATCGGGTGTAGCAGCGATGATCATCGTATTGAAGCCGGGGAGTTCGCCAGATCAGATTCAACATGTTCTGGACCGGATTCAGGATCTTGGCTTTACGCCGCATGTGAGCAAAGGCGTTTCGCGGACGATCATTGGTGTGATTGGCGACGAATCGAAGCTGCAGGCCCAGCCTCTCAAGGCGATTGAAGGTGTTGAGCAGGTCGTGCCGATCCTCAAGCCGTTCAAGCTGGCCAGCCGTGAATTTCATGCAGAAGATTCGGTTGTTCAGGTCAAGAACGTGAAAATTGGCGGCGGGCATCTGGCGATGATTGCCGGGCCCTGCGCCATTGAGAGCGAAGAGCGGCTGATCCGCATCGCTTCGGCCGTGCGTGAAGCCGGCGCGAATATTCTGCGGGGCGGTGCTTTCAAGCCGCGCACCAGCCCTTACAGCTTTCAGGGTATGGGTGAAGAGGGTCTTCAGATCCTTCGGCGGGTGGGCGATCATTTCGGTATGCCCATTGTGACGGAAGTGATGGATCCACGACAGGTTGACCTGGTCAACCGCTATACGGACATGTTCCAGATTGGTGCCCGGAACATGCAGAATTTTGACTTGCTTAAGGAAATCGGGCGCACCAGGCTGCCGGTTTTGCTGAAGCGGGGCATGTCGGCCACAGTTAAAGATTTGCTGATGTCGGCTGAATATGTCATGGCCCAGGGTAACCACGGCGTGGTGCTGTGTGAGCGAGGTGTGCGTAGTTTTGAAGAATCAACCCGCAACATGATGGATATTTCGGCTGTGCCTAACTGTAAGGGGCAAAGCCACTTGCCGATTATTGTCGACCCCAGCCATGCCACGGGTCGGCCCGACCTGATTCCGGCGATGGCCCGTGCTGGTATTGCCGCCGGGGCCGATGGCGTGCATATTGAAGTGCATGATTGCCCGGAAGAGGCACTGTCGGATGGCCCACAGGCTTTATTGCCGAACGCCTATGCCGAACTGTTGGTTCAAATCCGCGGGCTGGCGGAATTGATGCATAAAACGATTGACGCCTGTGAGGAGGTCGCTGTCTGAAGCCATGCCTGATCGCAAAATTTTCATCGCCGGCAACTGGAAAATGAATCCGGCAACAGCCGAAGCCGCCAAATCTCTGGCCGATGCCGTAAACCAGGGCGTGGGCACGAATGGCAGTGTTGAAGTGGCCGTGGGCTGCCCGGCCGTATTTCTTACTGCTGTCAGCGATACTCTTGAGGATTCTTTGGTGGGCATAGCCGCCCAGAATATGCACTGGGCGAAAGACGGGGCCTACACTGGCGAGCTTTCGGCGGCCATGTTGCTTGATGTCGGCTGCACCCATGTAATTCTGGGCCACAGTGAACGCCGCCATGGGCTGGGTGAGACTGACGAATTTATCAATAAAAAGCTGCATGCTGCACTTGAGGCCGGGCTCTACCCGATTCTGTGTCTGGGTGAAACGCTTTCCGAGCGTGAAGGAAACCAGACGGAGAGTGTGGTTCGCACTCAGCTTGACGGTTCACTTGCCGGGCTCACTGCTGAACAGATGAATAAGGTTGTGCTCGCTTACGAACCCGTCTGGGCCATTGGCACGGGCCGCACGGCCACGCCGCAGCAGGCTCAGGACGTTCATGCCTTCATTCGCAAATATCTTGCTGATAAATTTGGTCAGCTCACCGCCAGCCTCGTGCGGATTCAATACGGTGGCAGCGTGAAGGCGGATAATGCCGAGGAACTGCTGGCCTGCCCGGATATTGACGGTGCCCTGGTGGGCGGTGCCAGCTTGAAGGCTGCTGACTTCATGGCGATTATTGAGGCAGGGCGTAAAGTTTCCGCCTGATGGATGATGGCCGGGCACGATCTTGCTGAAAATTCAGGTTGAGATCTATTTGAGGAGATTTCGGAACGTGTTGGATTTACTCGAGTTCATTCTGAAGCTGGCCCTGATTCTGACAAGCCTTTTCATGATCGGCCTCGTGCTGATTCAGCGAGGCAAGGGTGGCGGCCTGGCTGGTGCCTTTGGTGCTACGGGCGGCTCAAGCGCCTTCGGCACGAAGTCGGGCGATGTTTTCACCCGAATCACCATAACCACTGGCGGTATCTGGATTTTAATGTCCATGCTGCTGGTCGTTGTGAGCAACTCCAACCGTGGCACAAGCGGCTCGGTTTTCGGCAACGCCAGCGAAGGCGTGCAACAGGTTGCACCTGGCGAGTCGCGGTCGAAAACGGTCATTCCACGCAGTGGTGAAGCTACTCAGGCCATTGAGCCAGAGGCACCAACTTCGGCTCCGAAGAGTGTCAGCACTCCGGCCGTTCCAGCCCCTCTCGGTGCTGGTCAGCCACCTGAGCGACCGGTCGCACCACCTGCCGGCGAACCGAAAAAATAATCTATTCAACGAAATCTTGCCGACTGTAAAAGGTTGGTGAGAAGTTACCGAAAGGCTTGCCTGCTTATTGCCGGCAGGCCTCATTCGGTTATGTTCTTTTTCGAAATGCCAGGCTTTCCACCCCTGAACAGGCGGCCCAATGCTCAGTATGACAGGATATGGCGAGTGTCGAGTCCAGAACGACCAGTGGAGCGTTCAGGTTGAGATTCGATCCGTCAACAGCCGCCACCTGAAGCTGGTTGCCAAGATCAGCGAGCCTTATGTTCCGCTTGAGGCGGAACTTGAGCGGCTGATCCGAGAAAAGCTCCGGCGTGGCACCATTCATGTCACGCTTCGTATCGAGCCGAACCGGCCTGTTGATTCTTACCGTCTGAATCTGGCTGCCATTCAGGCATACCGTGAACAGTTCATGAATTTGTGCAACGACTGGAACACGCGGCCGCCAGCCGACTGGCTTTCGCTGCTGGGCCTGCCGGGCGTTGTTCTTGATCACGTTTCCGCAAATTCCAGTGTTCATGAAGACTGGCCAGAGCTTGCGAAGATTGTGGAATCGGCGATCGACCGCCTGACAGAGAGCCGTCGCCGGGAAGGTGCGGCCATGGCGGCCGAACTGCTGGGTTATTCTGCGGCGATCCGGGCTGAACTGCAACTTGTCGAAGCTCGTTATCCACTGACAAAATCAGAGTTTGCAGATCGTCTTCGAGACCGTGTTCAACAGTTGCTTGAAAAATATGATATTAAGATTGAGCCTGAGCAACTGATTCGTGAAGTCGCCATATTCAGTGAACGATCAGACATAGCTGAAGAGATCACCCGGCTTCGGGCCCATCTCTCGCAATACGACGAGATTATCAAGGGTTCGTCAAGCGAAGGGCGAAAGCTCGAATTTCTGGTGCAGGAGATGGGCAGGGAGATCAACACCCTGGGGTCGAAATCGCTGGATGTGACGATCAGCCGGTCGGGGGTCGAGATGAAATCGACGCTGGAGAAAATTCGGGAGCTGATTCAGAATGTCGAGTGAAAATCGCTTCTTCAGCGACATTCCCAAAGCCCGCCTGATGGTAGTCTCAGGCGCATCGGGCTCAGGCAAAAGCACGGTTGTCAAGCATCTGGCCGAACACCCGGCACTGGCGCCGCTTGTATCGGTTTCGGTGACAACGCGCGAGCCTCGGGCGGGCGAAGTTCACGGCAGGGAATATTTTTTTCTCTCTCGCGACGAATTTGACCGGCTCAGGGCGGCTGATGAACTTCTCGAATTTGCTGAAGTGCATGGCAATGCCTATGGCACCCCGGCCGCACCGGTTTTGAATCAGATTGGCGAAGGCGGTCTGGCGATCCTTGAAATTGATGTTCAGGGTGCCCGTCAGGTGAAAGAGCGAATGCCCAACTCGGTTTTTGTCTTTATTCATACCCCTGATATGGCTACACTTGAAACAAGGTTGCGTGGGCGAG
>JBJTRR010000560.1:0-2596 GCA_046076185.1 bacterium
CTGAAAATTCACCTGATTCAAATAAACTTTTAATGATTTGAATTTGATATTCCCATGAGTCGCGCTGTGTTTGTTCCAAAGCGAAAAGATTATTACTGGAAAGTTCACCAAGAATTTCCATATTGGATTTCTGGCAAAATAATTCAATGGGATCTGAATAAAAATAGCGTTTCAGCATCTTTTTCTCGAAATTGTGATAGACGACTGTCAAATTATACAAACATTTGGTTATTTCAAAAACACGCCCGAGCGTTTTTCAATCAGCGTGCCGGGGGTCGGTTCTTCCTGCCAGAAGACCGAAAGACGCGGCGGAGTGGCCAGGCCGCCCAGCAGGTCGGGGCCCTGCGGGCCAAGCAGGTAAAGGGCCGTGGCATAGGCGTCGGCCGATTCGCCCAGCGCCGAAACCACTGTGACCGATGCTCGCCGAACCAGCCCCAGGCCAGTCTTCGGGTCAACAATGTGGCTGTAGCGGCGGCCGTCGATTTCAACAAATCGCTCGGCATCGCCGCTGGTCGAAACGGCCGCCCGGGCGATTTCCAGGGTCGTGGCCGGTTTGTCGGGCAAGGGCTTCAGGCCCGCCACGTCAACCCGCCAGCCGGGCCGGCCCGGTGGGGCATCGCCGGCGGCAATGTCGCCCGCCACGCTGACCAGAGCCTGCCCAATGCCCTGCTTTTCAAGCACTTTCAGCATTTCGGCGGCGGCATAACCTTTGGCAATTCCGCCCAGGTCAAGCCGGGTGCCGGGCTCAAGCCGGGCCTGGCGGGTGTCGGGAAAGAGGCTGACACGGCGATAGTCAACCCGGGCCAGGGCTTCGCGAAGGTGGTCGGCCGAGGGCATTTTGCGGTCGCGGCGGGCCCGTCGCCAGAGACGGATGACCGGGGCGGCGGTGATGTCGAAGGCTGCGCCGGTGGTGCGCGAGATGGCGGCCGACTGGCTGAGGATGTTGTAGAGATCAGCACTGACGGCGACGGGCGGGCGGGCCCCGGTGGCGAAGGTGTCAACCAGCTTCATGAGTTCGCTGTCGGGGTTGTAGTCGCTGAACGTGAGGTCGAGCCGGGCCATTCGGGCAAAGGCGGCGGTGGCGGCGGCCTTTGCAGTGGCGGCGTCTTTGGTGTATAAAACAATATGAACCGGGCTGCCCATGTGGGTTTCAGTGAATTCAAACCGCTGGGGCTGGTTTTGGCTGGCCGGGGCCTGTGGCTGATCGGCCCGGGCTGTGTGGCTCGGAGCCGGCGCGATGAAGGCCAGGGTGGCGATGAGCCGGCAAAGGCGGGGCCAGGCTTTGGTGGTGACGAAGGCGGCCCGAGCGGACGAGATTTGAACCATGATGACTTCCAACCTGGGCCCGGGAGGCCCGACGCGTATGAAAAACCGGATGCCGGGGCTGCTGATGGCGGCCATGATGCTGGCGGCGATCGTGGCTGGTTCGGGTCGGGCGATGGCCCAGGCGGCTTTGCCTGCGGTGGACAAGGTGGTGTTTGACCCGCTGCCGGCCGACATGAAGCCCTATACAGAGACGATTCCCGGCACGAAGTTCACGATAGAGATGATACCAATTCCGGGCGGAACGTACTGGATTGGCTCGCCCGAAAAGGAGAAGGGGCGCAATGACGACGAAGGCCCGCAGAGGGCGGTGCGTGTTGAGCCTTTCTGGATGTCGAAATATGAGCTGACGTGGGACATTTACGACATTTATTCGTTCGCCCTTGACATTAAGCGGAAGAAGACGGAGGGGGTTGACCTTGAGAAGCAGTCAGACGTGGCCAAGGCGGCCGACGCGGTGACCCGGCCCACGCCGCCCTATGCCGACATGACCTTTGGCATGGGCCACGACAACCAGCCGGCGATTTGCATGACTCACCATTCGGCAATGGAATGCACGCGATGGCTGGGCACGCTTTTCAGCAAACAATACCGCCTGCCGACCGAAGCGGAATGGGAATGGGCGGCCCGGGGCGGCACGACAACGGCTTATTCGTTTGGCGACGACCCTGCGATGCTGAAGGAATATGGCTGGTTTGTGGAGAATGCCGAGAAGCCGCAGGTGGTGGGCAAGAAGAAGCCGAACCCCTTTGGCCTGCACGACATGCACGGCAATGTGGCGGAATGGGTGATGGACCATTATGAGGCGGATGCTTTTGCGAAGCTGCCGGGCGAGAAGGTGAGCAATAACCCCTTTGTGAAGCCTGACACGAAGGAATATTCGTATGTGGCGAAGGGTGGTTCGTGGGATGACGACCCCGAAGCCCTGAGGTCGGCGGCGCGGAGGGGGTCGGACAAGGAGTGGTCGGTGCAGGACCCGCAGCGGCCGCAGTCGATCTGGTGGCACACCGATGCGACATTCGTGGGATTCCGGATCATGCGGGCCTATAAGCCCAAAGCCGGGCTTGACGATATTAAGTCGCCGATTGTGAAGCAGAAGGGCACGAAGTGAGACGGGTGTCGTAAAAAAGAGCGGAAAGGCTGTTTTCATGGCTTTTCAGCGAGGTTTCGGGGCACGGCAGGCTGCGTGCCCTTTTTTATTGGAAAATCATGCGGCTGAAGCTTGATCGGGAAATTCGGTTCCTGTAAGTTGGCTTAACTGACCGGAAACAAC
>JBJTRR010000561.1:0-2906 GCA_046076185.1 bacterium
GATCTTTCTTTAATGATTTTGCGGATCGTTTCAAGCGATTCTGGCTTAATGCCCAGCGAGCCGTTATACGGGCGATCGAGAATGAACATGAGCAAAGTGGTGAAAGTCATGACGGCAGCTGTGCTTGAGACAAGAATGAGCCGAACGCGGTCGTTTTCGATCGGGAAAACGAAGCAGATTCCGAACGCGACCAGCCCCACGCCGATGATCATGCCCCAAAGCATGTCGGGCAGGCGGGAGTTGGCGACAGCCACACGTTCGCGCCGGGTTGAGGAAAGTTCGTTGAGCTTTTCGACAATAGCAGTGAGGAAAATGCGTTGCTCTTCTGACTCGCACTTCACAGATCTGGCAATATGAAAAAGGTTTGCAAATTTGTCGAATGTAGCAGGATGATACGTCCGCTTTTCGATCATATATTCCCACTCATCGTCAATCACCGAATTGACATATTCAAGCGTGGCCTTGCGAAAAAGAAGGCCCTGAAGTGCAGGGAGCCCTTCTGCGTCACGCAGGAGATCGATGACGATCGAGGCTTCGTCCTCAACTTTTGTATCGGCCATGGAATAACTTTCATAAACATTCACCAATACATACCCCAGCACCACGGCATAAAGCACGCCGATGATATTGCAATAAGAGCCAATGCCTTCACCTGATTCGACAATATCGGGAAACGGAAATTTACGAATGGCAATTCTGCCCACAAACCAGGCCAGCAGTGCTGAAAGAAAAGTGCATGCGAGGCAAAATGCCGTATCGCTCATTCCGGTGAGATGAGCTATTTGTTCCAGGAGATCCGACATGATCTATTCACCTTTCGCGGCAGCCAGCCCTGTTGCATAGCGACTCAAGCTAAGGGCATTGGTGCAAACTGGCCATTTTGTGATGGCCTTCACAAGATGAGTGAGTTTTAACAATTACAACGATTATGTCAATAAATCTTGGTGATGGTGAAGACAAGGGGGGGCTGATTTGCAGTTTCCGGGAGATGGTTTCAAAGAAAACTGGAACTCGTTTTTGGCAGACTTGTTGAAGAGTTCTTGCGTATCCTCTCAATATTGAGGGCGTCTTGAATGATTGTTGTGTGGTTTGGCTGAATTTCATGCTGACATGGCAAGAACGACTGAAAAAAGCCTTGTTTCAACGAGAGAGCATGAGACATGGCTGGGCGATTCTGATATATTTCAGCGAAGATAGATCTCTGGCCGCCGATGGGCAGGGGCGATGCAATTGAAACGAACAACGGGAGCAAAAAATGAGACACATGCGATGGATTTCAGGACTGATTTTTTCGGCTATTCTATTTTCAGGCACGCTGGCTGCCGAGGAATGGCAGCAGCTTTTTAATGGCAAAGACCTGACTGGCTGGACACCGAAGCTGACGGGCGAGAAGCTGGGCGAAGACAAATACGACACATTTCGCGTAGAAAATGGCGTGATCAAGGTCGCTTACGACAAATACAGCGATTTTGGCAACCACTTTGGACATTTGTTTTATGCAAAGCCTTATTCCAACTACATTCTGCGTATTGAATATCGCTTTACGGGCGACCAGTGCAAAGGCGGGCCTGGCTGGGCCACGCGCAACAGTGGCGTGATGATTCATTGCCAGGACCCGAAGACGATGACGGTTGACCAGGATTTTCCGGTTTCGATTGAGGTGCAGTTTCTGGGCGGGCTGGGCAAGGGGCCAAGATCAACGCTGAATCTTTGCACGCCGGGCACACATGTTGACTATAAGGGCAAGCTGCACACGCAGCACTGCACGACATCAACTTCAAAAACCTATGACGGCGACCAGTGGGTGACAGCCGAAATTGAAGTGCATGGCGACAAAGTGATTCGACACAAGGTTGACGGCCAGACGGTGATTGAATATGAGCACCCGGTGCTCGACCTGAAAGACAAGAACGTGAAGAACCTGCTGGGCGACAAAACGCCGGAAAGCACGGCGGTGAAGGGCGGCTGGCTATCGCTTCAGGCCGAGAGCCACCCGCTGGAATTCCGCAAGGTGGAAATCAAAGAAATCAAAGAGTGATCATACAATCACTCTTTGATTTTTATTACCTTTGGGATTTAACCTGTGCCTTCCCGGATCAAGCAATTCAACCGTGATCTGAAAGCTGGAATGCAGATTATACTCATCTGCATTCTTTCGGCGATTATTTACGGGATTTTGCATGATCAGGTGACGGCAAGGATTTGTGTTGAGTATTTCACCATTGGCCATGAGCCGATTTTTGGAACGGAAGACCCCACCCTGCTGGCGATTGGCTGGGGTTTTCTGGCGACTTGGTGGATGGGGGCCATCCTGGGTGTGCCGATGGCTTTGGCCTGCCGGGCGGGGAAGAGGCCGAAGATTGAGCCAGGGGCGATTGCTAGGCCAATCGGCAGACTGCTACTGATGATGGGGGTGCTGGCGACAACTTCAGGTCTGACAGGTTGGGCACTTGCCTGGAGTGGACAGATCCAGCTTGTGGGGAAAATAGGTTCACGCGTTCCGGCTGAGAGGCATGTCGTATTTCTGGCTGATCTCTGGGCTCATAATATGAGCTATCTGGCCGGGTTCGTGGGTGGCCTGATCGTTATCCGTAACACCTGGCATATGCGGCGAAAAATGGCTGAAGTCATGTGATATTAATGATTGTGAGCTTGATTTGATGGATTCGTGGCATGACTGGCTGGCGCGGGATGGCTGGTTGAAGCCTAACGAGCTTCGGCTGGCTGGCGAGCTGCATGCGCAGGCGAAAGACCAGCGAGATTATGCCGACCAGCTTGTAAAAAACGGGCTGATTTCAAGCTTTCAGGCCAATCACTTGCTGGCGGGAACGATGGCCAGCCTGGATTGCGGGCGTTATCGGCTGCGAAAATTTCTAGGCCGGGGCGGCATGGGCGAAGTTTATGCG
>JBJTRR010000562.1:0-10321 GCA_046076185.1 bacterium
TCTGACCCGTCAAACATTTCATTCCGACAGGCCTGCGTTTTTTGATCAAAACGGGAAGCGTAATAATATATCACACAGACCCCGACGATCTCAAGCCATTTTTTGTCCAGTCAATCACCATCAAGAAAGGTCAGCACGCGGGGGCCTGACTCGGTCATCGCCACGGTATGCTCAAAATGAGCCGCCGCCTTGTGATCCGTCGTCTCCACCGTCCAACCATCTGAAAGTACCCGGACGTTTTTTGTACCCAGAGCAACCATCGGCTCGATCGCCAGAACAACCCCCGGCTCCAGCAGAAAATCCTGCTTCCTCAGTGTGTCGCTGACATAATTCGGAACCTGTGGCTCCTCGTGCATGTTCTGACCTATCCCATGCCCCACAAACTGCTCGATCACCGCCATGCCATGGTCACGAACATATCGTTCCATGTCGGTGGCAACCTCAAGCCACGATCGGGCCGTCTTCATCCGCTCAATCGCCAGATCAAGAGTCCCTCGCGTAACATCCAGCAACCGCTGGCGATCCTGAGAAACCCGGCCCACTGCAAAAGTGTACGCCGAATCACCACACCAGCCATTCAACCGGCAACCAGTATCAATCGAAATCACGTCGCCTTCCTTCAGCACCCGGCTGCCCGGCAGGCCATGAACGACTTCCTCATTGACACTGGCACAAACCACCGCAGGAAACGCCGGCTTGCCTTTCATCGTGGAAGGTACACCCTTGAAAAGCGAAACCGCGTTCACCTTCTCAAAATGTTCCACCACAATCCGGTTCAGCTCACCCGTCGTTACCCCAGGGACAACCGCAACACGAACCTTGTCAAGAGCCTGGGCTACCACCCGTCCAGCTTCCCGCATCAGGCCAATCTCGCGGTGACTCTTAAGCGACATCACCTGACGACGTGGCTGAGTCGGATTCAAACTCTTTCTCAAGGTTCTGCCAATCCAGTCACGAATCTCACCCATCGCGGCAGAACTCACTTGCGGCCCATCAGGCCCGAGTAATTGCTCATGATCAGGTAACTGTCAATCTTCTGAATCAGGTCAATACAGACACTGATGACAATCAACAAGCCCGTTCCGCCAAGAAACGATGCAATGTCATAATCAACGTTGAGACCAGCCTGTATCATCGCCGGAATCACCGCCACCACACTCAGAAACGCAGCACCTACATAGGTGATCCTGAGCATGACCTTCTCAAGATAATTGGCTGTTCGCGCACCCGGCCTGTAACCAGGTATGAAACTGCCGTAATCCTTGAGGTTTTCTGCAACATCCTTCGGGTTGAACATAATCGCCGTCCAGAAGTAACAGAAAAAGTAAATCAGAATCACATAGGCCATCGTGTAAAGATAACCATGACGCTGAAAGTCACTTTTCACCAGCTCAAGAATTCCATAGACCGAACTCTTGAATGCCGAGTCGCTGCCAGCCCAGCCGGCAACGGCCTGACTCATACCCGAAAGAATAAGCAGAGGAAACATCAGCAGGCTGGAAGCGAAAATGATCGGCATCACGCCTGACTGGTTCACCTTCAACGGCAAATACTGCTTGGAACCACCATATACCCGTCGCCCCCGCACATGCTTGGCTGATTGGGTCGGTATCCGACGCTGGCTCTCGGTTATGGCGATCACACCTATCACAACACCAATGAACAGGGCAACCAATGTAATCGGAACCAAAATTCCGTAAGTACCCTGTGGCGGAGTCAGCTGGAACGAGGAATTGGAAAGAAGTTTGAAAACTGAGCTCGGCATACGAGACAGAATGCCAGCCATGATAATCAGGCTGATTCCATTGCCAATGCCATACTCATCAATCTGTTCACCAATCCACATCAGGAATATCGTTCCGGCTGTCATGATCATCACACTGACAAGCCCGTCCCAGACATTCATGTTGTCAGGGGGAACAATATTCATGGTGTACATCATATAACGTACCCAGAACGCCGACTGTATAAGGCACAACACCACGGCCGCATACCGCGTGTATTCGTTGATCTTGCGTCGCCCGCTTTCGCCTTCCTTCATCAGGGCCTCAAGACTCGGTACGATCGAGCCAAGAAGCTGAAAGATGATCGATGCCGAAATGTAAGGCATGATCCCCAGGCCGAAGATCGTGGACATTCCGATCTGCGTTCCACCGAACAGGGCAACTGTGGCCATCACCCGGCCGGCAGCCGACTGACTCATCTGTTCGACGTTACGAGCCAGTTGTTCCTGATTGACAATCGGCAGAGGGATGAAGGAACCAATCCGGAACAGTGCCAGAAAACCGGCGGTGATCAGGATCTTCCGCTGGAGCTCAGGTACCCGGAACAGGATGGTGATCAGCTTTTCCACAGTCAGTCAACTTTCTGATTACCAGATGGAATCGACCCGGTCAGGAATTGCACGGGGTTACTGCCAACCGTATCAATGATCCGTTTTCACCACAGCCTTGCCACCGGCCTTGGCGATCTTCTCGGCCGCTGCAGCTGAAAATTTCTCGGCATGAACTGTCACGGCCTTGGTGATCTCGCCATTGGCCAGAACCTTGATACCGTCATCGTGCCGACCCTTGACAATACCCTTAGCCCGCAGGGCTGCCTCATCAACCACATCACCTGCCTGGAAGAGGCGGTCAATGGATGACAGGCTGACTTCAGCGAAATTCTTCTTGAAGTAGCCGTTGGTAAAACCACGCTTGGGGATACGGCGAATCAGCGGAGTCTGGCCACCTTCAAAGAGCGGACTCAGTTTGAAACCCTGACGGGATGAGTGCCCCTTGTGCCCCTTGGAAGCAGTCTTGCCATGGCCCGAACCTATACCGCGACCGACACGCTTGCGGTTTTTGTAGGTCTGGACATCAACATTCACATCATGGATCTGCATGACTTATAGCTCCACTCCACGCAACCGGGCGATGTCATCACGCGTCCGAAGCTTCTTCAGACCATCGATTGTCGCCTTGACGAGATTCATCTTGTTCGTCGAACCGTAAGATTTGGTCAGGATGTCAGTCACTCCAACAGCCTGCACCACAGCCCGAACCGCTCCGCCCGCGATAACACCCGTACCAGGGTTGGCAGGCAACATCACAACGCGACTGGCGCCGTAGCGGCCTTCAACGCGATGAGGAATTGTACCACCCTTGAGATTCACGCGGCAGAGCTGCTTTTTGGCGTCCTTCAGTCCTTTTTCTACCGAAGGGGGGACTTCATTGGCTTTACCATAACCCCAGCCGACCGTGCCCTGACCATTACCGGTCACGACAAGGGCATTGAACGTGAAACGACGGCCACCCTTTACGGTCGCAGAACAACGGCGAATCGTGACCACGCTTTCAACCCAGCCGTCTTTTTCTCTTGTATCACTTGACATGTTCGTCTCTGCTCTATTGTTCTGTTCAGGAACCGGTCAGGATCGCCCGGATCGTTAAATGTCCCCGCAATGATGTCAGAATTGAAGACCAGCTTCGCGGGCTGCGTCGGCCAGGGCCGCTACACGCCCATGATACCGATAACCACGCCTGTCAAAACAGGCTGATGTAATGCCTTTTTCCTTGGCACGCTCGCCAAGAAGCTTGCCAATCACCGTAGCGGCAGCCTTATTACCGCCATAAGCAACATTTTTGCGAACATCGGGCTCGGTCGAGCCAGCCGCAGCCAGCGTAACGCCACGATCATCGTCAACCAGCTGTGCATAGATATGCTTTGAGCTGCGGAAGACAGCCAGACGGGGACGTTCGGCAGTGCCATGCACCGCCTTACGTGTACGAAGCTGGCGTCGCTTGCGTCTGACGATAGCTACTGATTTTTCACTCACGTTAATATACCTCTTGCGGGTGCCAGGCCTGCCCGATTACCGACCGGGCAGAACACCAGCAAAATGAATCACTTGGAGCCGAATGCCTTACCGGCCTTGCGGCGAACCACTTCGCCCTCGTAACGAATACCCTTGCCCTTGTAAGGCTCGGGTGGACGCGACTTGCGAACAACCGCCGCAAACTGACCAACCGCCTGCTTGTCAGGCCCGGTGATCACAATATGCGTCGGGTCGGTCAGGGTCACATTCACGCTCGCAGGTGGTTCAAGCACAATCTGGTTGGCATAACCAACCTGAAGGGCAAGCTGCTTGCCCTTGAGTTGAGCCTGGTAACCAACGCCCTGAATTTCGAGCTTCCTGGTGTAGCCTGTGCTGACACCAACAACCATGTTGTTGACCAGAGCACGCATCAGCCCATGCAGGGCCCGGCTCTCGCGTTCATCGTTCGAGCGGGTGACGTTCACTTCCTTGCCACCTTCCGCCAGACTGACGGAAATTGCAGGATGAACGGCAAGCTCGAGTTTACCCTTGGGGCCTTCCACATTCAACTGCTGACCATTGACCGATACTTTCACACCGGCGGGAACTGGTACAGGCTGACGACCGATTCTTGACATCGTTTTAACCTCGTTTTTGCCCTGTTACCAATTAATAGACCATGGCGAGAACTTCGCCACCGACCTTGGCCGAGCGGGCCTGCCTGTCGCTCAAGATACCCTGCGGAGTGCTGAGGATCTGAATCCCCATACCCGAAAGGATCGGCTTGAGATCACGGTAGCCGGCATAAACCCGGCAGCCAGGCTTCGAAATACGGTCGATGCGGGAAATCACGCGTTCGCCATTCGGGCCGTACTTGAGATGCAGTTGCAGGGTCTTGGCAGGTGTAGTTTCCAGCACCTCGAAGTCCCAGATATAACCTTCACTCTGCAGTGTTTTCGCTATGCCTTCACGCATTACCGAATGCGGCATCGAAACAAAGGACTTTTCGATGCGAACCGCGTTACGGATTCGTGTCAACATATCTGAAATGGGATCGGTCATCATGGAAGATGTCGCCTCAATTCCTCACCACGGGTTATCGCTTTTCGATCGTCGTGATGGGTTCCAAAAGATGCCTGTAACCTGTAAGTATCACCAACTCGCTTTTTTCATACCCGGGATCAAACCCTGATGGGCCATCTTCCGCAGGCAGATCCGACAGAGACCGAACTTGCGGTAGTAGCCACGGGGGCGGCCGCAAAGCTGGCAGCGATTACGATGCTGGACCTTGAATTCAGGTGTCTCCAGCGTCTTCAGAAACTTCGCTTTCGTTGACATTTCTATGCCCCTGTGTCGTTATTATTTGCCACCCGCACGCTGACCAGGCTGGCGGAACGGCATACCGAATGCCGCCAGAAGTTCGCGGGCGTGATCGTCCGTCTCAGCACTGGTCACAATCGTGATATCCATGCCAAGTGTATGTTGAATACGGTCGGCGTCGATTTCAGGAAAGATCGCCTGCTCAGTAATGCCCAGGGTGTAGTTTCCATGGCCATCAAAGCTATTCGGGTTGACGCCACGGAAGTCGCGAATTCTCGGCAACGCCACGGCGATCAGACGATCCAGGAACTCAAACATGCGGGAACCACGCAAAGTCACCTTGGCACCAATCGGGTTGCCTTCCCGCAAGCGGAAGCCGGCAACCGATGACTTGGCTTTAGTTGTGACTGGCTTCTGGCCGGCAATCTTGGTCAGATTGTCAACAGCCTGCTCAAGAATCGCTTTGTCCTGAGTCGCCTTGCCAACGCCCATATTAATTACGATCTTCTGAACCTTGGGCACAGCCATTTTATTGCTGATACCAAACTTCTTCTGGATCGCTGGAGCTATCGTCTGGTTGTATTGTTCGTAAAGTCGGGCCATTGTTTCAAATCACTCGCTTTTCTGTGACCTGATGCGTCCAGGTTTGGCTTTGCCGATCGAGCCCATGGATTCACTGGATACCTTGCAGAACCGCACCTTCTGGCCATCAGGATTGATCCGGACGCCAAGACGTACAGGTCTCTGCAGTTTCGAGTTGTAAAACATTACATTCGAAACATCCACGGGCATCTCACGCGAGAGACGGCCACCCTGTGGGTTCCGCTGACTCGGCTTGAGATGCTTGTAAACCCGGTTAACACCTTCAACCAGAACTTTGTTCCGTGAAGGGAATACACGAATCACCTTGCGTGGGTTCGACGACTTGTCATCGCCGGCAATCACCACAACCAGATCATCTTTTCTTATCAACATGATCAGATGAACCCTTAAATCTCAGACGACTTCAGCAGCCAGGCTGATAATCTTCATGAACTGCTTGTCTCGTAATTCTCTTGCAATCGCACCGAAGATGCGTGTGCCCTTCGGTTCACCGTCGTTGTTAATGATCACTGCGGCGTTACGATCAAATTTCACGTAAGAACCATCCGGGCGACGATTCTGGTTGCGGGTACGAACAATCACGCACCTGACAACATCTCCTGCCTTCACGTCACCACCGGCCGAAGCCTTCTTGACACTGGCAATGATCACGTCGCCTACGGTCGCAACACGTCTCTTGTAACGACTCGCACTGCCGCCAAGAACCTTAATGCACATGATCTCTTTGGCGCCGCTGTTGTCGGCTATGTCAAGCCGAGTCTGCATCTGAATCATGAATCGATTCTCCCGTCAACTGTCTCAAGGTGCCTGGATCGTTCGCGTTACTCGACAACACTGCCTTCAATGCTGCGGACAACTCGCAGGACCCGCCACCGCTTGGTCTTGGAAAGAGGCCGGGTCTGAACGATCTCGACCAGGTCTCCGGCTCGACTGATGTTATCCTCATCATGAGCCGTAGCCACCGTGCGGCGGCGAATGTATTTGCCGTACTTCGGGTGAGGCACGAGACGTTCAATCTCAACCCGTCGCGTCTTGCTCGTCTTGTCAGACGTCACAACGCCAATTTCCGTCTTTCTGCTTCCGCGTGAATCTGATGCTGCGGAACTCATGGATTTACCCTTTTCAAATCGATTCTGACCACAAAGGCCAACAAATTCCACATGGCTCAGGATTTCAGTTCGCGTTCACGAATGATTGTCTTGATCCGGGCAATTTCTCGCCGGGCCGCGATAATCTCGCTGGGTGCTTCCAGTCGTTCCGTCTGCCTCTGAATCCTCAGACGAAACAGTTGCTGCTGCTGATCCGCCAGTGTGGCGGCCAACTGATCATTCGACTGCTCGCGGAGTTCTTTTGCTTTACTCATGTTCTTGAAACTCTATGCGACAGGGTCAGAGAGATGGCCTTCGGGACACGAACCTGCAGGCAACTGGCATCTTGTAGGCAATTCGGGCAAAGGCTCGCCTTGCCGCATCTTCACCAATACCAGCCACTTCAAAAATGACAGTGCCAGGCTTCACAACGGCTGCCCAGTATTCCACTTCACCCTTACCTTTACCCATTCGGGTTTCGGCAGGAATCGATGTCACGCTCTTGTGAGGGAAAACCCGGATATAGAGTCGGCCACCACCACGAACAGACTGACTGGCCACAATACGACCGGCTTCAATCGTCTGTGCCGAGATCTTGCCTGACTCGAGAGCCTGAAGTCCGTAGTCACCAAAGGCAACATAATTGCCCCTGGTGGCATTACCTTTTACGCGGCCTTTTTGGGTTTTTCGAAACTTGACCCGCTTGGGCATCATTGGCATTGGAATCGTCCTTCTCGAGATAATCGCCCTGGTTTACCCATACCTTAACGCCGATATGACCCTGCGGCGTCTTGGCTTCAGCAAAACCGTAATCAATTTTGGCACGTAATGTGGAAAGCGGTATTGAACCCTGAGCACCCTGCTCACTCCGGCTCATTTCAGCACCACCAAGACGGCCCGACAGTAAAATCTTGACACCCTTGGCACCGGCGCCCATCGTCGTCTCAAGCCCACGCTTGATCGTTCGGCGGAAACTGCCACGCTTCTGAAGCTGTTCGGCAATTTCCTCGCTGATCAGCTGGGCGTTGATCTCGGGGCGGGTGACTTCTTCAATCTTGATCTCAATCCGCCGGCCAGTCAGTGTCTGCAGTCTTTCCTGCAGCTTTTCGACTTCCGTGCCCTTACGACCAATGATGATGCCAGGGCGGGCGGTGAAAATGATCACCTTGACAGCGTCGCGGGTGCGTTCAATCTCAACCTTCGGAATGCCGGCATTAACCGGAGCATCTTCCTTCTTGCCCTTGAACTTGTCGCGATGATGAATGTTGCCGTAAAACTGCTTGACAAACTTGCGAATCTTGAAATCTTCGCCGATCAGATCCTTGAATTCAAGCTTGGTGGCATACCAGCGACTACGCCAGTCTTCCATTACGCCGATGCGGTAACCTGTCGGATTGACTTTCTGACCCATGCTCTTTGCTCCCAGTCTCTTCTCGGGTCAATCCAGATCAGAACCGCCGGAAATATCCAGCAGGCCGATCGTGATATGGCTGTAACGCCGACGGATGGTGTAGGCCATGCCACGGCTCCGTGTCATGATCCGCTTCATCATGGGGCCACCGTCGCCGCGGGCGTCGATGATCACCAGAAAACCGGGATCACGCACACCCTGATCTTCTGCATTCGCCATGGCGCTGCGCAGTACCTTCTCAATCATCCTGGCCGCACGATGAGGCAGGTGCTTGAGAATATCCAGCGCATCATCCGCATACTTCTCGCGAATCAGATCAAGCACGGGCTTGAGCTTGCGGGATGAAATCCGGGCGAAGCGATGTTGTGCTGTGTATGTCATTGTGTTATCGCCTGATTACTGTTCCGCCGGAATCACTTCTTACCCTTGGCCGACTTGCCACCATGACCCTTGAACGTACGGGTCGGAGCAAATTCACCCAGCTTGTGACCCACCATATCTTCAGTCACGTATAACTTCACAAATGTTCGACCGTTGTGAATGTTGAAATTGCGTCCAACAAACTCGGGGACAATTGTGCAGGCTCTAGCCCAGGTCTTGATCGCCTCGCGATTACCTGAAGCCTCAGCCTTTTCTACCTTCTCATAGAGCCGCTCATCTACATACGGCCCCTTCTTCAGTGATCTTGCCATCAACCAACTCCTGAAAAAGACCGCTGTGATCAGATCTTCAACTGGCCATAACGAACCGACCGGCGACGCTTCACGATCATCGCATCAGATGGCTTGCGACGACGTCGCGTACGACCACCCTTGGCCAGAACACCTGTCTTGCTGCACGGATGACGACCACCCGAGGTACGACCTTCACCACCACCCATCGGATGGTCATGCGGGTTCATCGCCACACCACGGACATGCGGCCTCAAGCCCATCTTACGGGCCCGACCCGCCTTGCCGATCTTGATGTTCATGTGATCGGCATTACCCAGAATGCCAATCGTTGCCCGGCAGGCCGATGAAACACGACGCACTTCACCGGAAGGCAAAGTGATCTGGGCCCAGGCACCTTCACGAGCCGTGAGGATGGCCGCACAACCTGCCGAGCGACAAAGTTTGCCACCCGTACCCGGTTCCATCTCAATGTTGTGAATCTGCATACCGGTTGGAATTTTCGAGAGCGGCAGACAATTGCCAACCTTCGGCTCGGCATTCGGGCCTGAACTGATCACCGAACCGGCAGCAAGACCTTCCGGAGCCAGAATATAACTCTTCTTGCCATTCTCATACTGCACGAGTGCAATACGGGCCGTGCGGTTCGGGTCGTATTCAATATGAGTCACCGTGCCCGATACACCGTCAAAGTCAACTCGCTTGAAGTCAACCAGACGATACATACGGCGGGAACCACCTCCGCGTGAGCGAACCGTGATAAAGCCCTGGTTGTTTCGGCCGGACCGTTTCTTCATCGGTACGACCAGTGATTTTTCAGGCTTCTTGTTCTTGTCAGTCAGTTCCGAGAAGTCGGAAACGGAAGCGTTCCGACGACCGGCACTTGTTGGTTTGTAATATCTGATACCCATGTTCTACCTGCCTGATGTAAATTGAGTTCGACGCGAGCGAACATGCATCAATAGAAGTCAATCCGGTGCTCGCTGGAGAGCTGAACGACCGCCTTCTTGTAACCACTTGTGCGACCAACACGATTCTTGTAGCGACGGGCCTTGCCACCACGGTTGATCGTCCGCACGGCCACCACCTCAACCTTGAAGAGTGTTTCCACTGCTTCCTTGATCTCGGTCTTGGTGGCCAGGGTGTTCACCTGGAAGGTGTAAGAGTTATAACGTTCGGCGGCAAAAGTAGCCTTTTCCGTAATCAGAGGCCTCAGCAGCACCTGATAAGGTTCCAGAACCGGGCCGCTGCGACCTTCCACCGGAGGTTTTCTGAGAGATACCATGAATTAAACCTCCGCTGACGTCGCAGCACGACGTGACACTGGTTTTTCAACACTTTCCCTGAGTTTCCGGAACGCTTCGCGGGTCAGGACCAGATAACGCTGAGTCAAAATATCAAGAGCATTGAAATCAGCAACCGGTGCAACTTT
>JBJTRR010000563.1:0-4230 GCA_046076185.1 bacterium
CATCACTAATTTCTGACGGAAGAACGCCTTTTCGGGCAGCACCTGCGCCGGTGCCGTTACCGTTTTCAAGCCCGCCTCCGGATTTGCCCGTGGCGTTGTTAAGTGATTGAAAATCAAGGATTTCCAGAGATCGAATTCCGGCCGGTGGCGGTGGTTGATCAGGGAAGGCCGAGGCCGAATCGTTGCCCGAAATACCAATGCCACTACGTGCCCATTCCACAGGTTGCCCATATCGGACCAGCACAATGTGGGCGGCAATGGATAGCATCAGGCATTTGCGAAGGGCCTTCTGCGACCCGACACCAGCCCAGATGGCCACAGCCAAGCCCGACATGGCCAGCCCGAGTAAAAGCCAGGCGGCAAAATCAGTTTGAATCAGCTTTAAGAAAAGATCGAGGTCAAGGCCATTCATCGCTTGATTTTCCGTAACCTCTGACAGTCGTGCCTGGCCATTTTCTGACAAGTTGAAATCAGGATTTCAACTCTTATAAAGTCAGATTACACCATGCATGCGGTTCCGACGAGAGAAATTCCGAGTGAATTCTGGGAGAAGCCTGTGATAATCCACCTGATCATAAAGGTTTATAGAGAGCAATAGGTGACTGGGTCAGTCACCCCGACTTCACGGAAAGCCGCAAGCCGAAGGTGGCAGGAGTCGCAATGGCCGCAAGCCCTGCCATTTTCATCGGGATCGTAGCACGAATGGGTCAGGCTGAAATCAACGCCAAGCTCAAGCCCGCGCCTGACAATGTCTGATTTTGACATCATCAGCAACGGTGCGTGAATTTGAAACTGGCCTTTGCCTTCAACACCGGCTGCCGTGGCCAGGTTGGCCATGGCTTCAAAAGCACGAAGATATTCGGGCCGACAATCGGGGTAACCTGAGTAATCCATGCAGTTTACGCCCAGAAAAATGTCGAAGGCGCCAAGTGTCTCCGCCCATGCCAGCGACAGGCTCAGAAAGATTGTGTTGCGTGCTGGCACATAGGTAATGGGTATGCCTTGGCCTATTTCTTGATCAGACCTGTCTTTAGGTACGCTGATATCGCTGGTCAGGGCGCTACCGCCGAAAAGCCGCAAGTCGAGGTTGACTGATCGATAATTCATTATATTATAATGGTTTGCGACATTTCTGGCGGCTTCCAGCTCATGCCGGTGGCGTTGGCCATAATTGATGGTGAGGGCGGCGCATTGGTAGCCAAGCGACACGGCTTCAGCCAGAGTTGTTGTGGAATCGAGACCACCTGAAAGGAGCACAACAGCCTGTTTGCGGTTATCCTGGGGCATGAAGGTCACCATCTATTGAATATTTTCCGGCACTTTCCATGATTTTATATTATCGATTTCATTTCAATAATTGCTTGACCTGAAAATGTTTAACTGTTTATTCAAGATGTGCCATGAATAAACGGAACATCGGCAGGGCGTTGACATTGCAGCGAAATCTTACATAATTTAGTGACATCTCTTGATCAACTTCCTGAAATTCTGTTCGGGGAAAAGCCGGTTCCGGCTCTATCATCTCAGGCAAAATCTGTTCGATTTCGGTCGAACCCAGGGATTAGGAGACGGAGAATTCATGGTCGATCCCGAAAAAAAAGATTTGCAAAGTGACGATGGGCTTCCTCAGGAAGTGCCAGCCGAATCGGGTTTGCAATCATCGGACGACCCGCCAACCGTGATGCATGCGCCGGTGGTGTCAGTTGCATCAGGTTCGTCACATTCCGCTGGCACGGAAGGTTCAACTCAGCCGCGATATTCAACGGGTTCTGGGGAGTCAGAGCGACAGGCTCAAATGCCCCGGCCCGGCATCAGGCTGGGTGGATACGAATTGGGCCCACCAATCGGAACAGGTGGAATGGCAACGGTTTACGCTGCTAAAGACTTGAGTCTTGAGCGAACCGTGGCCGTAAAGATTCTGCCGCCTGATTCTTCGCTTGACAATGAAGTTTTGCAGCGTTTCCTGATGGAGGGCAAATCGGCTGCACAGCTTGATCACCCGAATATCGCACACATTTATGCAATTGGCCATGATTCAGGCTATTATTATCTGGTTTTTGAGTTTATTGAAGGCCGGACCATTCGCCAGTGGATCGAAGAGAGTGGCAAAATTGATGTCAGAATTGTGCTGCGGTGGTCTATTCAGATCGCCGATGCGCTGGCACATGCCGATCAACGGGGTGTAGTGCATCGTGACATCAAGCCTTCCAATTTAATTGTCACGAGAGATGGAGCAGTCAAGCTTGTTGATTTAGGTCTGGCGCGTCGATACGAGACGCACGGGCATGTGGACCTGACACAGTCAGGCGTGACATTGGGCACGTTTGACTATATCAGCCCCGAGCAGGCCCGCGACCCGCGCAGTGTCGATATACGCAGCGATCTTTATTCGCTGGGCTGTACGATGTTTCACATGCTGGCCAGCGTTCCGCCGTTTCCTGGTCAGAATGTCGTACAGAAGCTGCTTCAGCACCAGGAGCAGGCCCCGCCAGACCTGCATCAGCTAAACCCTGAAGTGCCTTTGTCGCTGTGTAGTCTGATTTCACGCCTGATGGCCAAATCACCGTCAGACCGGCCGGCAGCAGCCGAGATTTGCGCCCATGAACTACGGCTGATTGAGCGATCGATGCCGGTTGAAAATTCGGCCGTAGATTATTTTCAAGCACCTGGATTTTGGAATACATCAGCCGGTGCTTTTAACTGGCTTTCTGCCATGTTGATGATCGCCCTTTTGATTGCCACCGGCGGTTTGGTGATGAATCAGTGGCAAACCCAGCGGAATGATTCGACTCAAAGCAACATGGCAGCATTGAATTCGCTTGCTTCCAGGCCGATGATCAACGCTAGGGCTGGTGATTTTACATCGGCATCAGGCAGTAATCGCAATATTTCTGCAGCTAAAACTTTTCGAGTCAAAACAAGCAAAGAATTTTTGGATGCGTTTCGTCAGGTAACACCGGGAAGTGCAATTTTGCTCGCCGCTAACGAATCAATGGAGATTGGCACTGATGAATTGCCCGAGCTTGCCAGAACCGACCTGACAATCGCGGCCGAGGCCGGTTTCAGCCCATCAATTCAATTGAGAAATGTTTTGGGCACTGAGCGAAGCATTAATAATGAGATCGTTGCCGAAACAGCGATATTTAAATTTCGGGAAAGTCGTATTCAAATTCAGGGAATTAAATTTGATATTCGTTGTACATCTGCGAATGAGCTGAACGATGTGATACGAGCCCAATCGTGTGACTTATTGATTCGAGACTGTGGATTTACCAGCGAGAATGTTTCTGCAATCGAATTGTCATCATATATTCATGTTATCAGATCAGCAAAAGATGAAATACTAGGATGGTGCCCGACAAGAATCGAAACCTGTCAGTTTATTGGTGCAAGGCTTTTGCTGAGGGCATCAGGGCCGCTGGACCTGAGTCTTGCCAACTCAGCCAAAATAGGTTCGGAACCCGTTGTGTGGGTCGATCAGTCGGAAAATAATGAAGAGTGGCCCTGCCAGATTCAAATGGAGCATTTGAGTGTCATGGCCACGGGTTGGACGCCGATGTTTGAACTTGGCAATTCCATACCGAGGATTCGTGTGCAAAATTCACTTTTCGCACCAAGGCCTGGTGGGCAGATCAGTCTTGTCAGTTGTAGAACCCCGAAAAGCCTTGACTGGTTCGGGCGAAATAATGTTTATGGAGAGGTGACTGTTTTTCTGGAAACAGTCCGTTTCAGCGAAGAGATTCTAGAGTTTCCAGCCTGGCGTGAATCAGGCGGTGTGACTCGTGAACAAAATAGCATGGCGACTTCGCTTTCAGTTTTTGGCCCTGTTGATTCACAGATACTTGCGATGCAGGATCGATGGGAAGATGCGTTCACGATGAACCCAGGGCCATGGCGTAGCATGTCGGCTGGTGTAAAGAATTGGGCAAATTCAAAGCGATTGAATATTATTGATATTGCATTAAATTCCAATAATCAGGGAATAATCACAGAAAAGCCTGAAAATAAAGTGGATGCAAGTAACATTGGCAATACAGACATAGCTCCAAATAAACCAAAGACTGTTTTGGCAGATAATCCAGAAAAAACAGTGCCGAATGATGCTTCAGTCACACCAAAAAATACGGCCAATAATTCAATTACTTCCGTTGCAAATATCAACGTTAGCGAGATCACCGGCCCTGTTAAACCGCCTGAAATCAAATCTCTGGTCCCTGATACCAATAAAAC
>JBJTRR010000564.1:0-8303 GCA_046076185.1 bacterium
GCCCCCGCCCTCGCCTTCCATCACCAGAAGGCCATTTTCCACCTTCCAGACACCCTTGTTCTTGCCGCCAATCTGTGTCCAGCCCGCCATCGATTTCCCGTCAAACAGCGGTTTCATCTCCTCGCCGTGCGTCAGGCCTGATGCAATAACGACAAGCGTAAAGGCTGTTGCAAAAATTCGCGACACTTTCATGGCTCGTTCTCCTGACTGGTTTATCTCACAAATATGCACTTTAATCCCAAGGCCGCACCACACCGGTGGCCTGCAGTGTCTCGTCATGTGCCAGTTGAATATGAAATCGCAGCGCAGGCTCGACCGGCACCGCTCTGTCCAGCTTCAAATCAATGCACATGCACTCTTCCAGCGGAAAGCCCCCCAGGCTCGACCTGAAAATCACTTCGCCCGTGACTTCCGCTGTCCGAATCTTCACCAGCCACAGGCTACCCGGAATCGCCTTTTGCACCAGTTCGCCGGCTCTTTCAGCCGCGTCAGGCGCAAACAGCCCGCGAACCAGTACCACTTCTCTCGCTTCAGGCAATTCCCGTTTCATTTCGATTCCCGCCTGATTGCAATTTCAATTCTTCCCGGCTGATTGCATTTCCTCAATCAGCGAGCCCAAACAAAGCGCCAGGTCGCCATGGCCTGCTGCGGCTTTGGCCAGCAAATCAAGCCGTTTCGCCTCGCGGCAAAGCGTTGTCAGGCTGGGGCACAGCAAATATCCCTCAGGCACGCCCATCAGGTGCTGCGACGCCACTTCAATCGCCTCCAGCTTCTTCCCAAGCCTTGCCAGCAGCTTAACAAGTGTCTGTGCCGGCAGCGTCTCCATTGGGTCCGGCTGCTGCGCTTCATAAAACTCATCAGGTGCTTCATTCACGGCCATTTTGCCGCGAAAATGACTGATTGCATTTTCTATATCACACCCGAGCAGGGCATTGAGATAAATCAAATGATCCGCATAAATATCTTCAAACGGCGGCAGACCATCATAGCGGAACCTGTCCGACAGCCCCGACCCGTAAATCGCCAGTTCAGCCGCCATTTTGATGGAAGCTTCGTCTTTCAGAAGCGGCGAAAGCCTGACGACAGACGACAGATGTGAAATATCAATGGCATAGGCATCGTCGTCATAAATCCACGGACGCCCCTGCAGCAGTTCACTCACACGCACATCCGCTTCAGGCCGCGTGCCATCACGCCTCTCAATTTCTGAGGCCAGGCTATATTGCAATTGCTCGTAAAGGGCTTTTGTCAGCAGGGCTGCTGCTTCGGCCCTAACCTGTTCATCATTTGGCAAGGCTTCAAACGATGAAATCGTCGAACAAATGCCATAGCGGTCGAGAATCCACGAAAAACCCTTCACCGGATGCACCTGCTGCTGAAAGGCCACATCAATCACGGCCCCCAGCGCGTGTTCATCAGCCTGTGAGGGGTCAAATGCCTCAATCGCTGCCTTCACCGGCTCTTTCTCGCCAATCACCCGAAAATAAGGCCATGCCGAGGCAATCTGGCCTTGATCCAGCAGCCTTTGGCCCACCTGCCGAATGGCTTCGACATATTTGTCTTCATATTTTAATTTCAATTCGGGGTCGATCTGTTCGGATACGGCACCGCTGCCCGGCAGACCCAGCTCAAATCGGGCTTTCAGCAAAAGGGAGTCAAGCAGTGGCCGGGGCTCGTTCTTCTCAGTGCTGATTTCAATCAGCCTGGCTATGGCCGCTGCCGGCCCGGACGATTTCAATACCGATTGTATTTCATCCGCACTTGGGTCGGGTTGCATTTCCACTGGTGCGGTTGTATTTGTTTCAGGCTGGTTGGGTCGCATGGCGGGAAGGCTCGGGCAGGTCTTTTTTGGGGAATATGTTTCAGCCAGGCTGGTTACTGGGCATCGCTTTTTTCAGGGTTTATGGCCGTAGCCGGTGCGCCCGGCGGGTCAGAATGTTCGCTCGCACCTTCCGACCGTTTCCACGTTACCCAGCAACGGTTGAAATAGCAGTCAAGCAGCGTCTTGCGAATCTCTTCCAGATCGTCGCTGACAACCAGCAGATTCAGGTCCTCAGGCGAAATCACGCCTCTTTCAAGCAGTGTCGTATGGATTAAATCGAGCAGCTTGGACCAGAAACTACGATTGTAGAGAATGATCGGGAATCGCTGAATTTTCAGCGTCTGAACCAGGGTCATCGCTTCAAAAAGCTCATCAAGTGTACCAAATCCGCCCGGAAAAATCACAAATCCGTTGGCATATTTGATAAACATTGTCTTGCGCACAAAGAAATACTGAAAGTCGATTGATCTAGTCAGATAAGGGTTAGGCTTCTGTTCGAATGGCAGTTCAATATTGCAGCCGATGGAAAGCCCGGCCCCTTCCATTGCACCCCGGTTGGCCGCTTCCATAATGCCGGGCCCGCCGCCGGTGATTACGGCAAAGCCCGATTCAGCCATCATTCGCCCCAGTTTCTGGGCCGCAATATAATCCGGGTCGCTCTCCTTCAGGCGTGCCGATCCGAAAATGGCCACGCTTGCACCAAGGTCCGACAACCTGTCAATCCCCATCACCAGCTCGCTTTGCATTCGCATCACGCGCCAGGTGTCCGTTCGCGTAAAATAGGCCAGTTCAGGGGCCAGCGGCCGCGGCATGGCCGGCACAGAACGTGTCAAAAACTGCTCGTCCTGCGTGTGGGCCGCCTCGCCCCGAAATTGCGGGCTGGTGTCGCGAATGCTCGCTTCCATCGGTTTCTGGAATTTTTCCGCCATTTTCTGCCTTCCAACGTTGTTTGATCAATTGATAAATTGCATCATACCGCATGCGATTGCAATTAAACAGTGTTTTTTGGCCAGCGTGGCTGTTCAATTGCACCCCAAACCGGTTATCCTGATACTGGTAGAAACAAGCAAGTCGACGGCGAATCAAAGAAAATGAGCACATCAAGCCTGCCCCGCGTTCTGGAAACCGAACTGATGGACACGGCCGACGAGGCCCAGGGCTACGACGCCATGGATCACTCCAACGTCAATGCCCGTTTTGTCGCTGATTTTCTGGCTGAGCATGGCTCAAGCCGTGGCGACTGGTATATCGATGTCGGCACCGGAACCGCCCTTATTCCACTCGTTCTTGCCATGGCCGACCGTACGGCCCGCATCAAAGCCCTAGACGCCGCCGCCCACATGCTTGAAATTGCCGACAAACACATCAAAAAGGCCGGCGTTTCTGATCGTGTCAAACTCGTCCGCCACGACGCCAAGTCGATTGCATTTACCGATGCCCAGTTTGAAGCTGTTATCTCGAATTCCATCGTGCATCATATTCCCAAAC
This sequence comes from bacterium, assembly GCA_046076185.1. Lineage (GTDB taxonomy): Bacteria > Planctomycetota > Planctomycetia > Isosphaerales > Isosphaeraceae > QWQI01. The sequence goes on from JBJTRR010000564.1 coordinate 3,311, forward strand.
CCGAAATTGCAATTGGTGAAATGGTGCGGCTGGTTGCCCCAGGCGGCACCCTGTTTGTCAGAGACCTGGCCAGGCCAGTTGATAAGCACCGGCTTGATTCCATTGTCAATCGCTATGCCGACGGTGCCCCGGCCATCGCCAGGGCCATGTTTGCTGATTCGCTTAATGCCGCCCTTACGACTGATGAAGTGGCCGAGATTCTCGAGCAGTATGGCCTGCCGCGAACGGCCGTGGCCATGACTTCCGACAGACACTGGACGATTGTCTGGCGTTGTCCGGCCGGCTGATACAAATACAAATGAAATGAATTGAATTGAAAATGTGTGCCAAACGACGGACAACGCCCAATTTTAATTTTGAAGAAAACGACTTTGAAACTGTCAGTGGAATCACCACGCGAATCAAGGCGATTGTTGATCGTGGCTTTACAGACGTCTCGGTTCAGGGCGAACTTTCCAGTTGCAATTATCATTCCAGTGGCCACTTTTACGGTGCTCTTAAGGATGAAAACTCTCGCCTTGGTTTATCCATCTGGCGTAGCTCGCTGGCCAGGGTCCCATTTGATCTTGAAGACGGCCAGCAGGTTATTGTTCATGGTAAAATTGAAATTTATGCTAAAACGGGTTCCTATAGCCTGATTGCTGATCGTGTCGAACCGGTCGGTCAAGGGTCGCTGGACCTTGCCTTTCGCCAGATCTGCGACCGACTTCGGGCTCAGGGTCTCTTCGACGAAGAACGCAAGCGGCCGCTACCCCCGTTCCCACGAAAAGTTGCCGTTATTACAAGTGCCAGTGGTGCCGCCCTTCGCGATTTCTGGCGAGTTGCTTGCGACCGCTGGCCGCTGGCGAACCTTCTTGTCATCGATTCACTGGTTCAGGGCGATCAGGCCGCAGGTATGCTTACCAAAGCTGTTCGACTGGCCGGAAGACTTGAAGAGGTTGATCTGATTGTTGTCACACGCGGTGGCGGCAGCCGCGAAGATCTCTGGCCTTTTAACGACGAGCACCTTGCCACAGCTATTGCCGCCTCGCCTGTGCCAGTTGTCAGTGCCATCGGTCATGAAATTGACACGTCTGTCGCCGACATGGTTGCCGACTTCCGTGCCGCCACGCCCACCCATGCCGCTACAGCCATTTTTCCGCACATTCATGAAATTGACCAGCAGATTTCAAAATTCAGCCTGCAATTGCACCATGCACTTGATTCCCGCCTGACGACAGCCGAAAAACGTGTTTCTGAGTTTGATCGCCGCCTCACAGCCTCAGGCTCGCGGCTTGTTGAACGTGCCTCGGCCAATGTGCAGCAAATGGAATCAAAATTAAAAAATGCAATTCAGCGTCACATCACCCGGCTAGACACTAACATTCAGCAACAATCGGCAGTTCTTGATTCGCTAAGCCCGCTGAAAGTCCTTGGCCGAGGCTTCAGCGTGACTCTCTCTCCCGTTGGCTCCCGAGTCATTAGCAGTGTCGATCAAATACAATCAGCCGACTTAATTGAAACCAGGCTGACTGACGGCCGAATCCTCAGCCGGGTTGAGTCTGTGAGTAAGACTGGCGAATAATATTTTTCAAGACGTTATTCACCTGAATTGCGATGCCTCCTTGATCGATCCTGCTTATGCTCGTGTTTCGCAAGTTTCTGCGCAAAATGGGCCATGTCGTCAGGCAATTGCGTGTCAAATTCCATTTGTTCACCCGTCGCCGGATGCCTGAAATGCAATCGTGCCGCATGAAGGCATAGCCGGGGCGGTTTCACCTGGTCGTTTCGCACTTTCCGCCCATAAAGATCATCGCCAAAAACCGGGCATCCCAGCGAATTTAAATGCAGCCTGATCTGGTGCGTTCGACCCGTTTCCGGAATGCAGCGCACCAGTGCCCCACGCCGCGATAAGACTTCCACAAGCTCAACATGAGTCACGGCCTCCTGTCCTTGTTCGCCCGGTCTGGCCAGCCTCCTTCGCCGTTCACCCGTGTCAATCACATCCCTCCGACAGGTCACAGACTCCTTGGGCGGGCTGTCCATGACAATCGCCAGATACTCACGGCCAATATCGTGAGATCGCCACGTTTCCTGCAACTTGCGGGTCGTCTCGGGGTTCTTTGAAAAAATCATTACCCCCGAAGTGTCCATGTCAAGGCGGTGCACAACGCCAACGTAAGGCTCCTGCCCCCCGTGGCGAATTGCAAAATATCGCCCCACCCGCGATACCATCGTATCGCTTTCCCAGTCGCCTGAAGGCGTTGTTGGCACGCCCGGCGGCTTCTGAATCACAACCAGATGACTGTCGTCATAAAGCACATTCACCGGGCTGTCAACCACCCGCCGCATTTTGGGCCGATTGATGTCGAAATGCAATTCGGCATCGGGCTCAACCATCCGGCCAGGCTCCTGACACAAAAACCCTTCCAGATCAACCCGGCCCGTGATAATCGCTTCCTGCGCTGATCTTCGCGAAAGCCCAAATCTCTGCGAAACCAGCTTGTCAAGCCTGGTCTGCTCTGTCAATTCCTGTCGTTCCGGCAATTCTGAGTCTGACACGTGTCTGCTTCTGTATCAAATGCAAATGCAATCACAATGAAATGTAAAACAGAGGCAAAGCACAATGAAACTCTGTTTTATTGATTTCAAACAGGAACCGTTTATGGCAATTCCTTTATCTGGATATTGCGGAACTTATAAGTCAGACCCTTTTCCCCGTGGTGCTGAATGGCAATATGCCCGTCAGCATCCATCGAATCATGAAAATCAACGGTCTGAACGCCATTCACAAAAATCTTGATGTGGTCGCCCACAGCCTCAACGCGATATTTGTTCCAATCACCATTTTTGAAGGCAGCCTGTGCTTCAGATTTGTCCTTCAAATTCACCAGCCAGCCCCTTCGGCCCTCATCATAAAGCCCGCCGGCCCATTTCCGGTCCGAAGTGTCAACTTCCGCCTGATAGCCCCATAATTTGTTTTTACTGAAATGACATCGGAATTGAAATCCGCTGTTGCCCCCATTGGGACAAAAGACTTCGCCTTCCAGAATAAAATTCTTGTATGTTTTTTCAGTGACAAGAAAAAACTTTTTATTGGCCGTCAATTCAATTTCACCATCCTTCACAGCCACGTCGCCCCAGTCGTAAGGCTTCGTCCACCCCGTGGTTGTTTTGCCATCAAAAAGTGGCTTGAATTCACCGGCGGCCGACACATTCAATGCCGATATTACCGCCAATGCAATTCCTAAATCAATTTTTCTGATATGAATTCGCTTCATGATTTCAATTCCCGGTTGAATTTGATCTTGATCCATTGCAAAATCCGATACCGGCCTGAACCGGTTGCATCTTTGCTGCGTCAATGGTCATAATACCATATATCACGCGTTGATGTTGGCAGAATTCCAGCGTTTTTCAATGGAAAAGGTCGAAGCAGGCAATTCAATGGACGATCTTGTTGTCGGTGCAGGAATTCTCGGCCTGGCACATGCTTATCATTTGTCAAAAATGGGCCGTAAGGTGCTGGTGGTTGAACGCGGCTATAAGGCCGTCGGAGCCTCCTGCCGCAATTTTGGCATGGTCTGGCCCATCGGTCAGCCCGTCGGCCAAATGCAGAATATGGCACTGGCCAGTCGCCAGCACTGGGAAAATGTCGTGACCGATGCCGGTTTCTGGCACGATAAATCCGGCAGCCTGCATCTGGCCTATCATGAAGATGAAGCCTCCGTCTTATCGGAATATCAGAAGCATATCGTGCAAAATTCGCCTGTTGTCGCCGCCCGGCGTGAACTGCTGGCACCTTCTGAAATTCGCCGCCGTGCTCCCCTGGTGAATGCCCATGGCCTGAAATGCGGTCTCTGGAGCCATACCGAAATGGGCGTTGACCCGCGTGAAGTTATCTGGGGCATGCCTGCATTTTTAAATCAGAAATATGGCGTTCAGTTTCAATTCTCTGCCGTGGCCCTGCCAATGGCCGATGGCAACTGGCGTGTTGGCCCCGCACAAAAAATCAAGCCGACACGTGTCTGGGTCTGCTCGGGTGAAGATTTTGAAACGCTATATCCTGAAGTCTTTGCCGAATCAGGCCTTATCAAATGCAAACTGCAGATGATGCGTGCCGAAATGCCTGAAAAATCTCCCCGTCTCGGTGTCATGCTTGCCGCAGGTTTAACACTTTGTCATTATAAATCATTCGCCGAATGTAAAACATTGCCAGCCCTCAGGGCCCGGCTCAATAAGGAACTCCCCGAATACGACCGCCTCGGCATTCATGTGCTTGTCAGCCAGCAGGGCACCGGCGAAATCACTATCGGCGATTCGCATGAATATCAAAATGAAATCGAACCGTACGATAAATGTCGAATTGATGATCTTATCCTTCGCTATCTTGACACATTTCTTGACCTCGATGGTCTTCGTGTCACCACCCGCTGGAATGGCTGCTATGCCAAGCATCCCTCCAGACCGTTTTTCATTGACAACCCTGAGCCAAATGTGACCATTGTCAATGGCCCTTCCGGGGCCGGGATGACTCTCTCGTTCGGTCTGGCGGAACATGTTATCAAAAATGCTAATATATGAATGTGTCAATAAGATAGCCTGATTAGCCTGCCTTCGGCCGATGATTCATAAATTGCGTCTATCACCCGCAAGGCTTCACGCACAGTTTCTGGCGTGTTGCGGCAAGTTTCACCACCCCGCGCCGATTTCACCCAGTCTCTGATCAATTCCAGCGTCTTCTGGCCTCCATAACCTTTGTAAGAATCAGCGGGTAACGAAAAATCTTCGTTCATCGCCATAAACTGGGGCTGGGGGCCATGAATTTCAAAGTGCCCCGCCGTTCCTGCCCGGTTTGGGTCCCAGTGCAGCCATCTCTGGCTACCGTAAATTGAAACCCCTGCCTCACCCGCCCACCTTGGCAACCAGTATCCGCCTGTAATGGTCACTTGACACCCGTTTTCAAGTTCCAGAATCACCGTTCCCCCATCATCGACATCAATTGCTGCTTCGC
>JBJTRR010000565.1:0-2071 GCA_046076185.1 bacterium
AAGATCAAGCGCCGCGACAATTTCAAGCGATTTCCATGCCATATCTGGGCGAATTCACATTAATGGATTTCATTTTTGACAAAGGCCTGAGAAAAAATAAAAATAATGAATGCGATCAAAAAAAAGCCTTCAATCAGACAATTGAAACCAATCGACTGAAATACGAATGGATCTTGAAAATTGTCTCTGCCGTTTGCCATATTCAGGAAAAAGGCTATGTCCATCGGGACTTGAAACCAGCCAATATTCTGATTTCATTTGAAAACGAGCCAATTCTTATTGATTTCAATATGGCGATAAAGGCAGAGAGTCAAAATATTAAGCATCACGGTGGAACACTGGCCTATATGGCCCCTGAGCAATTATGCGATAGATGCGGACTTCTGCCGGAAGCAACATTTTCAACCGATATCTATTCACTTGGGGTGATCATCATGGAGTTATTGACTGGCGATCTGCCATTCCCAACCCGCACAGGAGACTTGCGAAAAATCATTCCCAAAATGCGATTGGATCGCCAAAAATTTCTCTTGCCTGATCAGTTCACTGTCAACGCAGGCCATTCATTTCCCACCCACCTTCTCAAGCGGTGCCTCCATCCTGACCCGCGACAACGCTACCAATTTGCCTCTGACCTACTCACAGATCTCGAATTTTTTGAAATTCAGCCCTGAGTTTTTTTGTTGAGTCTGGATAGACCAGAAAGCGCGACACCATACGATAAAACTCTTAAACTATATGACTTAGAACCACCTTTGCCGGCCAACCTGGCCACACTCGGTAAAGGCCACGCCTGGTAGTTAGACAAATCATTCTTGCGTAAGCCGACAATTATGGGCTATAGTTTAATACTTAATATTCGTTGGAACCGTCAGGGTTTCACGAGATGAGGCAATCAATACGCAGGTTTGCGGAATTCCAGATTTGAGGAGGCCATATGGCAAGTCGCCGTCGAGGCAATGGGCGCCGGAAAGTTGGACGAAAGAAACGTAAGATGAGATCTCGTATTCGTCACCGCAAGAAGTGAGTCGTTAGGGAGCCGCACATTGACTGGCTCCACCTCATGGCCCGCCTCGCACGCACGACAATTAAGCCCATATTTTTCAGAGCCGACTGCTCAGGTAGTCGGCTTTTTCTGTCAAAAATTTTTTCGTGTTTCGGCTCAATATGGATAAAGCCTGAACGAATAGTTTCAGGAAGGATCTAATCAATCTTCGGCGATGTCGCCGAAGACCGTCCCGATGCAGATAGATCGGGTCAATGATTCACGCGAGGCAACCAGAAGAAAATGAACAGCTTGGAGTTAGAACCGCCTGGCAAACGTGGCCCTGGGCCGAGGGGCCTGTCGCAGCTACTCCTCGGCATGGGTGTCGGCAGCATTATAGCCTTCTTTTTTGGCATCGTTGCCATATGGATTGCCTACACCTCAATGAGAATTGATGTCAGAACCGGGCAGCAAGCCGTGCTGGTTCGCAAGACCGGTATTGATCTTCTGCCTGGGCAGGAACTTGCACCACCGCCAGAAAATGGGCGTTACTACAAGGGGGTACAGTCTGGCGGGCCGGGCAATGGTGTGCTTACCGAAGGTCGCTATTTCTATAACCCGCTCTATTGGGACTGGGAAATCAAAGAGCAGATGGTTATTCCCGAAGGCATGCTGGGCATTAAAATCAGCCTCGTCGGAGAACCACTGCCAGCTGGAGCCGTGCTTGCCGGTGAAGGCCAGAAAGGCATACGCCGAGAGGTTTTACGCCCAGGCCGTTACCCCTATAACTGGTATGCCGAACAGATTGAGACACACAAGCCCGTTATGGTGGCAGCACAGTCTCGCGGGGTTGTCACCAATCTGGCTGGCAAGCTGGCGGCTGATCCGAACCAGATTCTGGTCAATACCGGTGAACGAGGTGTGCAAAAAGAAACGCTTCCACCAGGCACCTACTATCTGAACCCATATGAAACCCGCGTAAGTGTTGTCGATTGCAGCACTAAAGCCTTCAGCCTTGATTCCGAAGGCAAGATGGACTTCCTGAGTACGGATGGATTTGCGGTCATGGTTAATGGCACAGTCACT
>JBJTRR010000566.1:0-2903 GCA_046076185.1 bacterium
GCCGAATCATCGGAATATCAGGTGGCTGAACTGCTGAACCTGCGGCACGACCCCATGGCAGGCGTCTCGTTACTGCCCGATGTTTGCTGGGCTGTGGGCACCTGGCCCGGTCAGGCTACTGATATTCTGAATGAAACTGTGCAGGCGCGGTGGCAGGAATCAGCCAGAGTCTGGCTAGAGGCCGATTTGCTTTTATTTGACTTGCGTGAGCTTTCGGCAATGCACCAGCTTGAAACGGCCGAGACCGTCACCAACAGCCTCTCCCAGGCTTATCTTGATCAGCCGGACTGGCCAGTCGCCCCAATCTTGATCGTCACTGAAAGTATCGACGATGCCGAGATCAGGATTCCCGCCAACTTATCGGGTGAAGTGCATTTCAGCAGAAATTTGCCGCAGGATGACATCAAGAGCGAGATTGGGGAAACCAACGGTGGACACGAACTGAGCCCCGAGCTGGCGACTCTTGCCGAACTGGCCAGAGTTTTGCCACTGGCCAGGCAGCGGCAGCTGGCCCGCGAGCTTGCCGGCGAGGCACGGCAGTCGGGCATTCGGCGTGTGGCGGGGCAAGTGGCCCAGGCTGCGGGCAGGGCGGGGGTCGAACTCATTTCAGGCTGGTTATCACGCCGCGCCACACCGAAATCTGAAGACTCCACTTCAAATCAGTCTCCGTCTTAATTGGTTTATGGATTCAAGAAAATGAACCGCCTTAAAGAAACCGGTAAGTTACTGAGATTGCTTGGCCCACTGATACAGTTGCCTTCGCTTTGGCTATTGACTCAACGACCAGAGTTCGCAGCCAGCAATATGAATCTGATTTATGGTCTTTTCTTTTGCGGTCTTGGAATGGTCATTGCAGGCCTGTTGATGAGCTTATCTTTGCGAAGCAGTAAAAAATAATCATCGTGTGAAGAGACTTTTTCTGCAGCGCCACCCGCCATAAAGAAACAAATAATTGACTTGCCCTAATCAATTACCGAAAATAGTTATAGAGCAAACACATTGCCTTGTATTGCATCATCTCATGAATCGCCAAGCAGACTGAAATGGTTTGATTCATCATGATCGCCTTGGCATGTAATCCAAACGCCTGATTTTCCGCCCTTTATGCCGAGAGGTTTTCCCGGAGACAGTTCAAATGCGATTAAAAACCAGACGTGGTTTCACCCTTATCGAACTGCTTGTTGTGATTGCAATCATAGCAGTTTTGATTTCGCTGCTTTTGCCAGCCGTTCAATCTGCCCGCGAAGCTGCGCGTCGCGCCCAGTGTGTGAACAACCTTAAGCAAATAGGCCTGGCCCTTCATAATTACCATTCAGCGCACGACAGTTTCCCGCCTGGCGCATCCGTTACAATGAGCGACCCAACAGGCGCAGCCTCGGGCGGCAATCCTTTTCTTCAGTGGAACAACTGGTCAGCCCAGGCGCTGCTGCTTGGTTTCACTGAACAGACACCGCTTTACAATGCTGCCAATCTCAGCCTGGCCGTCTGGCATTCCGGCCGGACTCCTTTGGGTTATGCCGCCAACCTGACTGTTTTTAACACAGTGGTAACACAATATCTCTGCCCGTCGGACGCAGAAGCCGGCAAAGCTAATACAAACAGTTATTTTGCATCAGTAGGGCCAAATACTCAGGGCTCGGGCATGAGTAGTATTGTGGGCTCAACCGGTCGCCCCAACTCCGGTGGTGCACCAGGGCTTTTCTGCTACACGTTTAACTATGGTATTCGTGAATGCACCGACGGCTCTTCAAACACAATCGCTTTTTCTGAAGCACTTGTCAGCCCTGCTGGCAATATTAAGGCAACTCGCCGTACTGGCATAGTCAACGTTAACGGAAATACTTATTTCCATGCTTTTGAAGATGCCGCCAAGACCACCAACACTCTGGCCCTGATTTCGGCATGCGACACAAAATGGCCAACAAGTGCCACAGCAGGCGGCGACTTCCCAAATGCAATTGGTGCCCGCTGGTGCATGGGCGTAACGGGCTGGACGATGTTCAGTACCGTTTTAACTCCCAACGAAAAACCATACTCGGCATGCCGGGTAGGTTGCGCCGGTTGCGGCATTGATAACACCCAGATCATGAGCGCGACCAGCGCCCACCCTGGTGGAGTAAATGTTGTGATGGGCGATGGTTCAGTAAAGTTCATAAAGAACTCGATCAATCGTCAGACTTGGATTGCCCTTGGCACAAAAGCTGGTGGCGAAGTTCTAAGTGCCGATTCTTACTGATTCGTGCCACTATCTTGCCGATTTCTAAACAAAACCAATCGCGAAAGGCTGCCCTCATCACTTGAAGGCAGCTTTTGTCGTTTCATCGTTTTGCTTATTGCCCTGCGTGCTTTTGCATTAATTTGACAACATAACCTTATTTTCATATTATCTATTTGATTTCTACAGCATTTTCAGGCTAAATGCTTGTCAGAAATCTCGAGAACTCATCTTCAAAATCGGCATATCTTCGTCGCATTCGCTTGCTGACGTGAACCTCAAGGATAATTTCTACTCATGTCAAGACGATCGTTTCTACTGGGATTCTTGCCTGCCGTCTCATTCTCCGGTCTTGTCGCCGGCTGTGGCGGTGCCGCCAAGGATGCCCCCAAGCAGGTTGAAGTGACCGACGAGCTGAAGCGTCAGGCTGAAGCATCCGACGCCTTTTTCAACGAACAAAACAAGAAAAAAGCCGCACCGAAGAAATAAACCTCTTCGGCAGGCTTGTATTTCCACCCATTCTGACCGGATTTTTCTGAACCGGAGAAAAAAAATGATTCACCAGAAACGCAAGGGTTTCACGCTGATTGAGCTGCTGGTGGTGATCGCCATCATCGCCGTCCTTATCTCTCTACTTTTGCCTGCTGTGCAGTCGGCCCGTGAAGCGGCCCGCCGTGCCCAGTGTGTC
>JBJTRR010000567.1:0-2553 GCA_046076185.1 bacterium
AGTGAATAAGATGCCATTCAACTCGCTTGACTTTAATATTCAGATAGGTTGTGATATTCAGGGTACAAAACAGATTCACCATCAATCAAACTAATCCCATCGACCAATAGGCTGGCCATGAATCATTCCATTTACAGTCGAAGGAATTTCACAAAACTGCTCACTATTGGTTTTAGCGGTCTTTTCACTGGTTGCGGCAGCCAGAATTCAGAAACCAAAGCCCCTTCCGCTGCCGTTCCTTCAGCCGAATCTTCGCCAACCACCGCCGGTAAGTCTGTGGTATTCGTAGGATTCGATGGCAGCCCGCCCCTGATTGAGGCGATGCGACAAGGTAAAATTCAGGGGCTTGTCCTGCAGGATCCCTTCCAGATGGGCTACAAATCGGTGATGGCACTGAGTAAAGTCCTGCAGAAAAAAACTGTGGAAGCGACTATCGGGACGGGCGAGCACCTGATCACGCCCGAGACAGTTGACAAACCCGAAATGAAAGAACTTGTTCTCCCGCCCAAGCTGGAGCATACCGCCGACAGCAAGGCTTCCGGCAAAAAAGAAAAGACCTATCGCATAATGGTCATTCCCAAAGGGACAACTCACGAACACTGGAAGGCTGTGCATGCCGGTGCAGCCAAAGCCGCAGCCGAACTTGGCAATTTGGAAATTATCTGGCAGGGGCCGACCAAAGAAGACGACCGGGCCGATCAGATCAAACTGGTGCAAAGTGCTGTTGCAACGAATGTTGACGGCATGATTCTTGCCCCGCTTGATGCCCGCGCTTTAGTTGAGCCAGTGGAACAGGCAATTGCGAAAAATATTCCTGTGATTATTTTCGACTCAGCACTTGAATCAAAAAAAATCTCGGGATATGTCGCAACTAACAATTACAACGGTGGTGTGATTGCAGCAAAACGTCTGGGTGAAGCACTTGGTGGTAAGGGGCGAATTATTCTACTCAGATACAATGTCGGCTCGGCCAGTACCGACGAACGCGAAAAAGGCTTTACTGACACAATCGCCAAAGAATTTCCGGGTATCTCCTATCTTTCCAACGACCAGTACGCTGGTGCCACCGCCGATTCGGCCCAACAGGCTTCGCAAAATCTCATCGCTCGCTATCGCGGCCAGATTGACGGGGTTTTCTGTCCTAATGAATCAAGCACTCTCGGGATGCTTCGTGTGCTAGACAGTATGGGGCTCACTGGCCGTAAATAATCAAAAATGTCTCAGCCCGCAACAAATGAAATTCCAAAATCATCCGCTGCATTTCAGCTTGTTCTGAGAAAAATCTCAAAACAATTCGGTCCAACACTGGCACTCAATTCTCTTGATCTTGAAACCATCGGTGGTGAGTGCCTGGCCATAGTGGGCGAAAACGGTGCAGGCAAAAGCACACTGCTCAAGATTATCAGCGGTCAAATCCTGCCTGATTCAGGGCAAATGCTCCTGAGCGGTCAACCCTTTCGGCCACGCGGCCCCCGCACGGCACTTCAAGCCGGCGTTGCTATCGTTCATCAGGAACTTTGTCTGGCTCCTCACCTCTCGGTTGAAGCGAATATCATGCTTGGTCGCGAGCCAAGCAGGCTCGGCTGGATCAACAGGCGGGCGTCGCGCCAACGCTGCCAGGCCATACTGGCTGAACTTGACCATGAGAATTTAAACCTCAAAACACCCGTCGGCCAATTGACCCCGGGTATCCGACAGATCGTAGAGATTGCCCGTGCACTGGCCTCAAATGCCCGCATCTTATTGCTTGATGAACCGACCAGCAGCCTTGGCGAAGCCGACACTCAGAAACTGTTTCAGGCCATTGATCGATTGAAAACACGCGGGATGGCGATTGTATTTATCAGCCATGCACTTGAAGAAGTCAATCGCCTGGCTGATCGCATTGCCGTCATTCGTGACGGTCAATTAGTGCGTGTTGCCGAAAAAAAAGAGTGGAATACCAGCTCAATCATCGCCGCCATGGTCGGCCGACCTATTGAAGACCTTTACCCTCAGAAAAACGAAATTAAAATCCATAATCATGAGCCTGTTATTAAAGTAAATAACATCTCAGGCGCAGTGTTGCCAAAAAAAGTTTCATTTCAATTGAAATCTGGTGAAATTCTTGGGTTAGCTGGCTTGATCGGCTCAGGCAGAACAGAAACAGCAAGATTACTGCTTGGCCTTGACAAGCAAAAAAGCGGTGACATGAAATTAAATAATATTCAGATTGACAGGCAGATAACCACTCGCAAACGAATGAAACTTGGGCTAGGATTGTTAAGTGAAGACAGGGCAGGGGAAGGGCTTGCGCTGAACCGTTCCATCGAAGCGAATATTCATTACCCTGTTTATTCGCAATTTTCACATTTTGGTTTTATTTCATCTCGTAGAACTTCACAAAATGCAAAAACATGGGTCGATTCCTTGGCCATCAAATGCAATTCCGTAAACCAGTTAGTATCTAGGCTTTCAGGGGGGAATCAGCAGAAGGTTGCCCTTGCCCGCCTTTTCGGCCAGAATGCAAGTGTGTTAATTTTGGATGAACCAACCCGTGGCGTTGATGTGGGG
>JBJTRR010000568.1:0-2462 GCA_046076185.1 bacterium
TCTTCAATGCGTGCGACAATCAGGCTTTCATCGGCATGCCCCGGCTTCATGGCCGGGCCATTCTTGCCGCCGCTGGTCATTGTTCGCACCAGTCGCAAATCCAGCTTTCCCTTGGCCCCTTCCACACCACCATGACAATCAAGGCAGTGGGCACGCAGGATTGGCCGGATATCTTTTTCAAATGTCAGCGATTCGGCCTTCCATGCCAATTCCTGCTTCTCAGCAGCAACAAGAATTGGTGAAAACAGAATAAAACAGAATAACAGCAGGTTTTGAGTGGAGCTGGGGATAGTCATGGCAGGGGATCCTCAGTCTCAGGCTCTCTTCAGTTGACACGGGGAAGGCGAGGGTCGGCGGGTCGCCAGGGCAGATGCGATAGATATAATATTATGATTCCAAAGCCGGATAATTTCAAGATTGTTTAACACGATGCCAGCCGGATTGTCCATTAAGATTTGAAATCAATGTCTTCGTTGATTTAAATAGGCAATTCGTATCATTCATTCATCGATGTCCAGTTTTTCCCATACTTCAATTTCTCCAAAATCTATCCGTTTTTGGAATCTTCTACTCATAAATTCACTGACTTTATCAAGTTGTATGATATTGTGTGAATTCATTCGACCAGCCTCCCAAATGACCAGAGAACCCGAAGGAGCGGTTTTCAACGATTCAATGATCTCAGGCTGGAAATCAAAATTTCTAAACCAGTTCAAAAGCACAATCGATTCAAGCCGCCCGATTGGCAGGCGATCGTTAGTTGCACAAAATGGTGGAAAAGGCTGATAAGTAAGCAAGTTCATGATATGTGAATCAGGCTTTGTTTCCAGGGCAAGCCATGATTTTGCCTGAACCCAGTCAGACCAGTTGTAATGATAAATATTGTCTTCCAGCGGATAAGCGGCCCTGGCACCAGGCGGGCTGTAGTCTGGCTCTGTTTGATTGATCAGTCGCTTCATCGCTGGTTTGAAATATCCTGGTTCAAAATAGAGAACCGTTGAACTCGTCGCGATATGGGCCGTCAGGCCACAAAATGCAAACCAGATGAGACCATTCATTCGCAATTGCTGTGATGCCAGCCATGCCGGTATGACAATGAGTCCAATACATTCAAGAAATTGCAATGGTAATTGCAGGTATCCGTGATCAACAGGATGAATCGCCCGGTAAATTGCACCCGTTATGAAAATGAAACCGAGCAGGAATCCGTAATATCGCCATTTTCTATTCCCCGGGCTTAATATCATCACGCCCGACATGACCATAAACCAGAAATGTCGGGGAACTCGATAGGCATCATGATATGTCTGAAGCCAGTGTGCAAATGGCGGCTGGGAATAATCACCTGTCTGATTCAGCGGAAATTGCATCGCACTGAAAAACTCTCTTGTGCGAACAGGGCCAATAACCGGCGAGAAAAAGAGAAGTGAGGCCAATTTCACGGAAATTGTCCAGATTCCAAGAATTCCAAAATAATATTTAAAATTGTTATTTCCGGATTGATTGTTAATTTTCAGATGAAATGCAATGAGAAATCCACAGAATAACATCGGCAGAAAAAGTATGGTGTGTGGCCGCAGTGCAAGTGCAAAACCAAAGAATATGGCATTTAAAATCGTCATGGTTTTGATTCGTTCCGATAACGCCGGCAGACAAAATGCAATAATGGTGATCAGCGTGGCATGAGTATCGCGCTGGGCTGTGCCTGTGAAGGGCAGCGAAATTTCTATCGCCAGTAATCCGGCGAAAGCGAATATGGCATATTTCCATGTTCCAAATAACCTTCCTGACCAGAAAGCCAGAATCATTCCCGTGGCAAAAAGCAGGGCAAGATCAAGTGCATAAAATGCAACCGGGTTGCCCCACCCGCCAATTTGTGCCGCCAACCATGCGAATTGCATTTCGCCGGGAAATTGATATGTCCGCATGGCTGTCCATGGAAAATAACCTTTGTCCCAAAGCCTTGCCATGATGATCACGTGCTCATGATCCGTCCATAAGGGTTGCACGAGATATTGCGGGATCCAGAGACAGGTGGTTATGAAAGTGACTGAAAAAAATAATCCGTAAAAATAAAAAGAGCCTTCCAATACTTTTGATTTAAGCCGATTCATAAAATCCAGATATCTTTCGGCTGATTCAGCCAGATCAGGGTCGATTCGTTTTTGCTTTTTCAAAACACTCAAAAATAAAAACATGCCCGGCCCGATCAACAAAATCCATGGGGCCAAGGGCTGATTTGAAGGATGAATCGGCAGATAGTAAACAAACCCTTCAAGCGCCATCACCAATGCTGCAATCAGTGAAATCAATATAAAAATCGAAAACCTGAAAATCAGGATGACTTTATGGGATCTATTTTGTTGATCTGTCTGTCTGGATTGCAATTCAGGTGCGCCAGTAAAATTGCACGAAAACTCAGTCTCACTTAATTTAATACTACAGCTGGACTTCCCATTCCC
>JBJTRR010000569.1:0-1710 GCA_046076185.1 bacterium
GCCCGAGCAGGGCGTTGGGGGCACAATTGAACGAACCGCCAAGGGGCGTCTGGTGCGCGACGGACGTGAAATTTACAAGGGCTCGCTGGAAGCACTCAAGCGATTCAAGGACGATGTCCGCGAAGTGCGTGAAGGCTTTGAGTGCGGCATTCGCATTGCCAATTACGATGACGTCAAGGTTGACGACATCATTGAAGCCTTCAAGATTGAAGAAATTCGCCGGACGCTTTAATCAAAACCGCTGAGATCTGACGACTGCTTCATGTCAGTCGTCAGATGCTCCCGGTCATCCGCAATATTCAGGGCAAAATGAATTCTCACAGGCCTTTACGTGTGGCACAGGCAGTTCGTGAAGTGGTCGCCAACGCGATCATCTTCGATGTTCACGACCCGCGAGTCAAAAACGTGACGATTCTCGGCGCTGAGGTCTCGCCTGACCTTCGCCATGCCAAAGTCTTTTTCACCGTCACCGGCGACGAGCGCGAACAGAAGCGGGTGATGTACGGCCTTCAGTCGGCCAGGGGTTTTCTTCAGTCGAAAATCGCGGCCAGGCTTCAGACACGTGTCACCCCCGAGCTTCGGTTCGAATTTGATGATTCCACCAAACGAACGGCTGACCTGCTTCGTCT
Source organism: bacterium (assembly GCA_046076185.1). GTDB lineage: Bacteria > Planctomycetota > Planctomycetia > Isosphaerales > Isosphaeraceae > QWQI01. Next base: position 630 of record JBJTRR010000569.1, read on the forward strand.
GATTGAATCAACCGTAACGCCCGACGAATCTGGCGCAATCGAGAATGACGACGATTCCGACGAACCCGGTGTCGATGATGATTCAGGCGAATGACAATCCGGCTGTCATTCGTAAAAATTCAATGGCGCGAATCTGTTCAATACCACGAGAGAGTTGAGCGATCACCAGAATGGCTGCAACCAAGACCAAAACCCTGAGCGTCCCCCAGCTTTTGGAAGAATTTCGCAAGCTTTTTCCGGATACGCCGGAACTCCAGCGCATGCAACAACTTCTGGAGTGCGTGGTCTTTTCGATCCTGCGTGAAAATCATTCGATTGAAGCCGCACAAGCCGCCTTCGAAAAGCTGGCAAATCGAGACAACTTCATAGACTGGAACGACCTGCGGGTCAGCCAGCTCGACGAAATCCGTGGTTATCTCGCCGGTTATGCCGACCCCGACCATCGTGGGTCTTCGATCAAGCGATTCCTTCGCGAACTCTTCCGCAAAAATTATAAGTTTGAAGTCGAAGGCCTGAGCCGCAAGACCTGGAAGGAAGCCCGCGAAGAGCTTTCATCTTACGAAACACTCTCCAACGACTTTCACCTGTCGCAGGTTCAGGCACTTTTGTTCGGGGGTCATGCCTTCCCGGTTGATCAGCGCATTGCCCTGATGCTCAAGCGTCTTGGCCTGGCCGATGCCGCCGGCGATGCCGTTTCAATCAGGGCCCTGATCGAAAAAAACATCTCAAAAGCCCAGATTCTTCAGGCCATTAGGCTTTTCGACAAATTTGTCGAGAACATCTGCAAGGTTGATTCACCCGCCTGCACCACCTGCCCGCTTTCGGCCTCGTGCCCGGATTATCAGGCCCGAATCGCTCCGCCCAAGCCGGCCAAGGCGGTTGAAACAAAACCAGTCTATAAAAAACCGGCTGCCCCTGCAAAATCAGCCGGCGAAAAATCCGAAAAATCACCCAAGCCGGCCGCTGCTGACAGAGTGAAGGCTGCTGACAAAAAGCAGCCAGTCGCAGCCGCCAAGCCTGCTCCGGCAAAATCCAACACGCCTCCTTCAGATAAGAAAACTTCGGCCGTGGCCAGAAAGGC
>JBJTRR010000570.1:0-2458 GCA_046076185.1 bacterium
TTTTCATTTTCAGTCAACGTACTTCATGGAAGGCATGTTGGATTTTGTCACCTGCTTGCCTTTGACTTTCTCAGGGGCATTTTCTTTTTTTGCCTCGGGAGAGACCTTCGGGGCATCAGCGGGTGTTGATGAATCAGAACCACAGCCCGAACAAAAAAGCCCGATCATGGTTGCGACGATTAGAGATGGAGATTTCAAGTTTTTTCCCTCTCATGAAAATTTGAATGACTCGGTGGAATCGTAGCCATCGAGTCATTTGAACCAAGTCAATAAGAATCAGCTGAGATGACTTCACCAAAGCTCCTTGTGCCCAGGGCCCGGTAAGTTGCTTTGGAAATGGATTCTTTCAGAAACCGGACAGAGCCATCGCCAAACAGGAAATTTGCGCCGCCTGCATGGTTGGAACGAAATCCAAACTGGCCAAGATTTTCTGCCGCAGCATTGTTTTGCCAGTTAAATGGACCAACGGATGTCAAAGCAGTCGGACCGCCATTTCTGACTGGCTGTGCGTTGATCTTAGGAACAACGTAGGCCATGGATGTAACACGAATGTCGCCAGGCCATTTGGCCCCGGCCGCCCAATCAGGTCCACCGAAGGCGCCACCGACGTTAATAAAATTAAACGCCGAGTTGGCAGGCTCATCGCGAAATCGTGAGGTCTCTCCAACCAGCAGAGTGTTGGATGTACCATCCGTCACGGTGTTGATTCCATAGGCAATGTTGCTTCCAAAAATTCCTTCCATATCAATAACGCCACAACGATTGGCGTTGGTTGCTGACACCGTTGTTCCCCAGGAATAATAGATCCCTTCCGAGATCCCGGCCACTCCGGCATAGGAGGTTTGCAGGGTACCGATGTAACCGGAAGAAGTCAGATCGACATTTGGCGTATCCTCAGGGCAAAGGTAAGCCGCAACCTTCATCCTCACAGAAGTGAACTGGAAGGTCGAGTTATAAGGTCGCATGAAGTTCACTGCATTGAATTGATTGCTGCCTTCCATAAAAGGAAGAATGTACATTCCCCAGGTATGGCCCCACATCGTATTACAGCTATCATATTCACGGCTTCGGTGAAGGCGCCCCATGGGAAAACTGCCCGCCGTGCTTTCATAATTATGAATGGCGAGTCCCATCTGTTTAAGATTGTTCACGCACTGGGTTCTACGGGCGGCAGCTCGGGCCGCCTGAACTGCTGGGAGAAGCAGCGATATAAGTACGGCAATGATTGCGATCACAACCAAAAGCTCAATCAGGGTAAATGCTTTTGGCCGTTTTTTCAACGAATTGATCAAATGAATGCTCCTGTCAGGGTATGGCCCCAGAGTGAAATACCGAACGGTGTAAAACCAGCATGGCTGGCCAGTTTTACAACTTTAATTAATCATCTTTTTTTTTGTTTTAAAGTGCAAGTATTTGGAAATAATAACATCTCAAAGCATGCTCTTTTTGAATAAATTATCATCAAATCAATCATTAAAAGAGCCTATTAATAACAAATCTGGTAGAATATAAATCCAGATGGATAACTGATTAAAATTCACAATATATTAGATGGTAAGTGTTTAGATCGAATCAAAGATGTCGTTTCAAAATGCATGGCGCTTTTCTCAGATTCAAAGTGTAAGAATTACTAATTGTCACCAGGAATTCTCAATTGAGTGACTCGAATCAACACTTGTGTTGAAAAAGAGCAACAACAAGAGTTATCCATTCATAAAAAATAAAAAAAGGGCCGGATCAACCGGCCCAGTTCGACTAGATTTTCAGTCAAAAATTTTATCTTTCGGCGGGTGTGCTCGCACCACCACCTTTGATAGCTCCACCTCTCCTTCCGGGTGCTTTTAAAACACCTGGTGAATTTTTCGGAGCTGATCCATCACCCTTGGGAACGGAAGACTCATCAGGAGCAGAAGGAGCATCAGGATTTGAGCTGCAACCTGTGAGGAAACAACCCAGAAGAACAGCCAGAGTCAATGTACGCATGAGGTTCACTCTCAGAAGATTAGAATTGGTCTGCACTCACGGTTTCGCCACCAGACCTGGTGCTGATCGAACGATAAACCCCATATCTGAGCGGAGTTGTCACTGTGGCTGAACCCATATCAATGGTGTTCTTTACGAATCGTACCGAACCATCACCAAATACGAAGTTACCACCGCCCGGGTGCTGGCTCACAAAGCCAAACTGACCAAGATTTCGCTGTTGCGGATCATACAACCATGCATCAACCCAGCCGGTGCCAGCTGTTGTGCCACCAGGTTCAGGAACCAACAATCCAGCATTTAACTTTGGACCAGTTGAGGCCATGCCTTGCAAACGAGTCGTAGCATTTCCATTGATTGTGGCCGAACCAAACCACGAGGAACGATTCCACCAATGATTGGTTTCAGGATCGTTAATAAATCGTGATTTTTCACCGATAAAAATCGTATTGCTAGTGCCATCGGTAATGGTATT
>JBJTRR010000571.1:0-2658 GCA_046076185.1 bacterium
GGCGGGCTTCTTGCCTTCAAAGTGGTGACCCACAAACTGAAAGACCCAGCCCACCACGAATGAACCGATGCCGCAGGCCAGCCAGGTGGCGGTGCTGCCGGCTGCGGCGTTGTGGGCAATCAGCATGAGCAAGCCGTTGACGATGGAGGTGGCCGCGCCCAGCAGCCACTGGCCGCGGCTCAGGTACCACAGGCTGCTCACGACCCACAGAACCAGGATGGGCGTGACTGCTTGGCCAAACAGCAACCACTCGGGCCGAGAGAGCAAGACGCTGACCCCGAAGACGATCAGCGGGATGCCCACAAAGTGCGTGGCGATGTTGCGCTTGTCTCGGTGGTAGTGGGCGTACTGCACCATCAATTCATTGGCAGAACGGGCAAGGCTGCGTGGCATGGGGGCTCCTCGGGCTCAGGCAAGTCTTTGCCATTGTGCGGCGCCCGGGCACTGGCGAGGGGCGGGATAACGCGGGGGCCTGCTGGCCAGATAGCAAAAAATAGAGTTGCAAATGAGAATGAGTCGCATATAGAATGACGCCACTCTCCCTTGAATCCCGCGATCGCACCGCCATCGAACTTTGTTGGAAAGACTCTGTCCCATGCCCATGCCCATGCCCATGCCCATTCCCATTCCGCCCATCATGCCGGGCATGCCACCCATTCCGCCCATCATGCCTTCCATCCCGGCTTCCATACCACCCTTGCCGCCGCCAGGGGCACCATAACCCGAACCGGCACCTGGCATTCCGCCCATCATGCCCGCCATGCCACCTTCGCCGCCTGCACCTTCAGCACCGGCAGCCGCTGCACCCACGGCAGGAATCAGCGGAATGGCGTTCGATGAAAGCGAATTGCTGCTCGCGGCTTTTTCGGTCGTCCATTCCTTGTCTTCGGTCATCCAGACCAAAACGGCGTGTGAAAGGCCGAACCGGCGTGGGCCGGCAGCCTGCAGACGCTTCAGAATGTCGTTACGAATGTAGCCCAGGGGGCCCATGTTGTCTTCGTTCTTAACGCGGCCGGGATAGGGGTTATAGTGGTGCCCCACAATCTGAATCACCCAACCTTCGCCTGTCGGCGTTTTGCCTTCCTTAATGTCATAAGGATGCATGGTTGACTTGGCGTTGGCGTTCACGCCGTCAAGCGTGTCAAACCATTCGGTCGCCAGGTCGTTGCGGTAAGCCGGCTTGATCTGGTCAATATGCACCGCCAGCTTGGCCAGCCGAAGCTGGTCGCCAGGGTTGGTCACATCCAGCTTCTTTTCGGTCACAGGGTCTGGCAAGTAAGCATTGATAGTCTGCAGAAGCTGCGGCCACATCAGCTTTTCGGTGTTTGAGACGACAAGGTTGTCGCCTTCCTTCTTCTTCGTCTCAAAGGCACCCTTGGCCGAGTCGTAATCGCTCTTCAGCCCGGCCCCCTTGGTCGCCAGCGACTTCGCAGCTTCAACAGCCGACTTGAATTCGCTGTTATTCACCTTCGTCCAGGCCTTCACGTTGCCCAGGAACATCGCCGTGAAGCCAAGCATGAAGAGAAAACTGGCGGCCAGCACCAGCGGCTTCTTCTTGCGAACCAGCTTGGCCGCCTTGATATCCTGCGGCAGCAGCGATGTCTGAATCGCCTGCTTGTTATACGACTGCACGGCCAGGCCATAGGGAATGGCGAACGAAGCCGCATTGTCGGCAAATTCCGTCTGGGCCAACGCTTCGCCCGTCAGCCGGGTGTAGTCGTTGATGGCCTCAACCGGAATGTCAATTTCCTGCTGAAGATAGGTCGTCAGCCCCGGCAGCTTGAAGCCGTTGCCCAGGCCCAGAATCTTCTTGACCTTCGAGCCCTTGTTCACGCTGCCATAAAAGCCAATGGTGCGCTGAAGTTCGGTCGCGAAGTCCTTGAACACGCTCTTCATGGCCGTGAAAACGGCCTTCATGTCAGGCGCACTCGCGGCATCACGCTTCATGGCCTCGGCCTTGCCGAAGACCACCTTCATCTCTTTGGTCAGGGCACGCGTGAAGTGGTTGCCGCCAATCGGGATATTACGCTGCCAGATGCGGGTGCCGTCAGAAATGACGCACTCGGTCTTGTCAGCACCCATGTCAAGAACAACAACAGGCCCCTTTTCGCCACGGCCCTTCAAAATTTCGTAATTGGCAAAATTATAAAGAGCAATCGGCGACATCTGCACAATGTCGGGCTCAAGCTTCAGGCTTCTCAGCGGAAACAGGGCCCGGTTAATCTCATCGCGCTTCATGGCGAACAGACCGACTTCAGCCATGGTGAAGCCCAGGTCGTCGTCATCGTCGTCCATGTCGTCTTCCGAAGCGAGCTGCTGGTAATCCCAGATCACCTCGTTCAGCGGAAACGGAATCTGCTGCTTGGCTTCAAACTGAACAATGTCAGGAATGCGCTTCTTTTCAACCGGCGGCAACTTGATAAATTTGATCAGGCCCTTCTGGCCCGGCACGCTCACCACGATTTTGCTGTCCATCGGCTGGTGCTTCTCGATAAATTCGATCAGCGCCATGCGCACCAGCTCTTCCGGCTCAGCGTCGGGCTGGCTCAGAATTTTCGGATACTCAATGCGAGCAACGTCTTCAACAACCAGTTGATCGGGCGTTTCGCCGGGAACGACTTTTAACGCCTTGAACGCGACCTGGCCGATGTCGATCGC
>JBJTRR010000572.1:0-7865 GCA_046076185.1 bacterium
CTTTTCCTTCAGTGCCTTCCTCGCCTCATTTTCGGCCGATCGCTGCCTGGCAAAGATGAAATCACCTGGCCCGACCAGCCATTTAAAAATGAGATGAATCAGATTTTAATAGCTGGTCTGATTGCATTATGTCTATCGGCAATAACATTAAAATTTGTTTCAAAAAAACCAACTTCTGAAAATAGACAATTCTGGCTGAGTTCGCTATGGCTTGGGCTTTTTGTCGTTTGCATTTTGAATTTCGTGGCGTTCATTTTAAATAAAAACATTTTTAATTCTGACAACTATCGCTATCTTGTCCCCATTCTTCCAGCGAATGGCCTGTTTTACGCATGGCTGGCCAGCTCGTGGCGGCTTCAATATTTCAGTGCTTCCATAATTTTGCTCATGGCTTTGCTGCTTTGCAACGACGTTTACAGCTGGCAGATTGATGCGTTCATCCGTGAATCAACTACCGCCGAAAATCAGATAAAAGCCATCCGCGATGAACAAAACTTTCCCGGAAAGATATTTACATATAGACGAATTTTTGTATCACCCGGCAATGGTATTCCACCCATTGTCAATGGCACGTTTGAAGCCGATTACTGGGTGGTTTACAAATCCATCTATCTTTACGATCTGCCAATCTCTGCTGGCCGACCTTTTGGCTTCTATCCCGATCGTTTTCAGAATGTTTCTCCCAAGAATCCCCGCTATGTCGTTATTTCTGATAATGAAATCTCCCGGCGAATGCTGGCCGCAGTGCAAAACGAAGAATTCGACTCTCGCTATCAATTGCCTCAGGTGATTGTACTCAGGCGAAAAATTACCAATAACCCCCTCCAATAAAAACCAATGTCTGACAAATGACATCCCCACCCCCTCGAAAAACACTTCACGACATCATCGCCCTGGCCCTTTATCTGGCCGCACTTGTCGTTTATTTCTGGCCACTGCTGCTGGCCCGGGCTGCTCTCTTTTATTTCGATGTGACTGAGCTAAATTATGCCTATCGCCACTTTTATGCTCAGAATCTCAAGGCAGGCCACATCTATTTCTGGTGCAAATATCTTTACAACGGTTTTCCGCTCTACAGTGAAAGCCAGGCTGGCTACTGGCACCCGCTGAAATTCGTTTTCTACCCGTTTTTCAGCACCTGGGCTGCCTTTGGTTTTGAAATGGTCGCCTCGCTGGCCGTGGCAGGCCTGGGTACTTATGCGTGGCTCCGCCGCCACAGCCTCCCGGCCGGGGCCCTTGCCGGGGCCCTTCTTATCACCTTCGGCGGATTCACATGGGCCCACTTCGTGCATACCAGCATGATCAACGCCCTGGCCAGTGTGCCCTGGATTCTCTGGGGGCTTGAACGCTCGTGGCGCACAGGCCGGCTCTGGGGTGCCCTGCTCTCGGCTTTCGCCCTGGCCTGCCAGGTCTTCGCCGGACACCTGCAGGACGCCGTCTTTTCCGTGCAGCTCATTGCACTGCTCACCTTTTATCAAATTATTGTCAACAAAACCTTGAGCGACCGTCGCCGGTTCGCAGCCATCGGCACATTCGCCATCATCGCCGGAATTCTGATTGCTGCCGTACAGTGGATGCCTTCTTATGAACTTCTGAAACGCACGCCCCGCACTGAAGGCCTTGGCTGGAAGGACCAGACCTTTGGCTCGTGGCACCCACAGCTTCTCCCCAGCCTCTTTGTGCGAGAAGCCTTCGGTACACGGGCCAGAGACACCGACTGGATGGATGGCTTCTACCCCTACCACGAAATGAATGCCTATCTGGGTGGCACTGCCATGCTGCTTGCCCTGATTGGGGCCCGCAACTGGCGTAACCCGTGGGTTGGCATGTGGCTTTTTATCGGGTTTGTCTCGACTGTCTTCATGCTTGGCCGATTTACGCTTGTCATGGATTTCTGGCATCGCATTCCCGTGCTTGGCAGTTCGCGTATTCCGGTTCGATACCACCTCTGGGCCACTCTGGCCACAGCCGCACTGGCCAGCCAGGGTCTATCTCATGTCATTGGGCACAATTCAAGGCTGAAAATTCACCGCCCCCTCTGGCTGCTGGCAGGCTTCTCGGCACTGGCGACTGGCATTTTCATTTGGGGGATGATCCCGTGGTGGACGGAAGCCGGCCGGTGGACGACTAACTATCATCGCGATCGCAATAACTGGCTCACCCGTGAACTGCTTGTCTCGGGCGTTCGCTGTATCGCAGTTTTCTCTGCCAGCCTGATTTTGCTTCAGGCATCAGGCCGAACCCAATGCCTAGGGCTTAGAACATCCATCGCCTATCTTCTGGCCGCGATTGTCGGTTTTGACCTCATGGCCAGCCACTGGTGGGATATGCCCACGGTTGACCCATCTTTCTGGACATCGCCGCCAGCCGCTGCAAGCATCGTGAAAAACGACCCCAAAGCCAGCCGAGTCATGGGGATACCGAGATATTCAGCAGGTGAACCGGGCTATGCCTCGAAACCAACCGACTTTTTCGCCCCCCGCGACGCCATCGGCTGGAGCCTGCCGCTGGCCTATGGGCTTGAGTCGAATATAGGTGAAACGCCATTCCGCCCGGCCCGACTCATTCGCCTCACAAACCTCGCCGGTGGCGAGCCCTGGCGATTCTCAATCGAGGGCGTCTCGCATATCATTTCCGGCCAGCCCATGCAGACATCGCTGAAACCGATAACCGCCGGCTCAGCCTATGTTTATCGCCTTCCCGACCCTGAGCCCCGCTGGCACTGGGCAAAATCCGCGAAGATCATCAGCGGCCCCGGCTCAACTGAATCTCTGGCCGAAGCCGAAATGCAAAAGAACGGCCCGGCCAATACGTCAGAAGTAATAATCATTGAAGAACTTACAGAGAATTCGCCTGCACCGGCCTTCGGCCCTTATCCCGCTGCCGACACCACTGCGGGCATTACGCTGGAAAGCGACGAGGGCGACACCATGCGGATTTCGCTGAACGCGGCCGCCGATGCATGGCTTCGGATTGGCGTCTCTTTCGACCCAGGCTGGCACGCCACGATTGACGGCCAACCTGCGTCCATCTATCCTGCCCAGCTTGCCTATATGGCTGTGCCCGTGCCGGCCGGCAAGCACACGCTTGAGTTGCGCTATGTTCCTGCCGGGTTTCAACTTGGGCTTGGTGTTACATTGGCTGGCGTGGCGGTGGGGGTTCTACTTTGCCTGTTTTATCGCGATCAAGCGGGCGAATCGGGCCCCGACTCGACCAGATGCCTGCTAACACCGGCCCAATATGGCATATTGCTATTTCTGCTGCTGGCCATATCGGCCATAGGTATCGACGCCAATGGCCGCCCGAGCCTTTCCAGCCGGTGGACGGACTCGTGGCACCGATTCACCTGGGGTGCGGGTATTGAGGCGATTGGTAAGTGAAAGACCTTAATCTGTTGCCTTTGGCCAACCGGTTTGAATCAAATCGGCACAGCCATTGACTCGTGCGGAGTTCTTTGGCAATCTGGCTAAACTTTGATGTGACAAGAGTTAAACAAGCTCTGTGTGAAAGCATCCCATGCGAGTGACGGACTGGATGAGAGAACCGGTGGGCTCGCTGCTTGATGTCGGCTGCAATGTCGGGGCGTGGCTTGAACACTGCACCAAGCTCTATCCTTCCGCAAAACTGGCTGGTGTTGAGATCAACCCGGCCGCCCTTGAGATGGCCAGAAAGAACGTGGCCACGGCTGACTTACATCATTCAGGTGCGGAAAATCTGCCATTTGGCGACGATTCATTTGATTATGTGACGTGCGTGGAGGTGCTGGAACACCTGCCCGCCGATCTTCGGCCAGCCGCATTTAAGGAAATCCGGCGCGTGCTTAAACCCAATGGTCGATTCATTTTAACTGTGCCCCACGCAGGCTGGTTCGCCTGGCTTGATTCCAACAATGTCAGGCTCCGCCTGCCCGGCCTTTACAGGCTCCTGATTGGCCGGGGCCGGCGCGATGCCGGCTATTCGGCAGTCGGCCGCGAAGTCGAGTGGCATTATCACTTTACGAAAACAGAACTGCTTGATCTGGCGGGCACGGGCTGGCGAGTCGCCGGGGTTGATTACGGCGGGTTGTTCGTCTATCCGGTGATGGACTGGCTGAGCTGGCCGTTTTATCGCATGGGCAAGCCGCATCATCCTGTTCGCAAGGGCTTTGAGCGTTTAGCAGGCTGGGATTACCGCATTAATTTCGGGCGGGCTTCGTATGGAATTTTGATCGCTCTGGAAAAAGTGGATTGTTGAATAAACCGGCGGATTCAAGACGGATCGTGATGGTTTGCAGGTGAAACACCAGCCGGGCGAGGTGTTTGCATGAGATCTGATGAAGTTACGAAAAGATTTGTTGATTGAGCAGGATGCTGGCCGGTGAGGTCGGACTTTGATAACTTTCCCGACAAAAGACTTGAATCTTTTGCACTGGCGTGTAAACTGTTACCGTTACGAATCGGACCAAATTGAGGTATCGTGGCGAATCTATCGCCGCATTTCAGGATCAGTCATGGCAATTACGAAAGTGTCGAAGCAGGAGATTATCGGTTCATTCCAGCGAGTTCAGCAGGATACCGGCTCTCCAGAAGTGCAGATCGCCCTTCTGACGGCAAGAATTAACGATCTGGGCAACCATTTCAAGAGTCACGGCAAAGATCATGCCAGCCGTCGTGGCCTGTTGATGATGGTTTCAAAGCGGGCCAGCCTGCTTAAGTATCTCAAGGCTCGCGATCGCAAGAAATACCTTGATGTGATTCAGAAACTTGGGCTGCGTAAGTGATTTTGCAGCCGATTACCCTGACATAAATCCCGAATGGAAGCGAACCGTTCCCGACGGACGGTTCGCTTTTTTCCGTTTCGTTCTAACCGTGTGTATTCGCAGCGATGTGAACGGTTGAATTTCTCGTTTTGAAAGTTGATGGCCCGGCATGCCCCTGACAGGCATTTGGCCTGTGGGACCGGGCTGATGGATGGAAGCAGAAGAAAATATGACAGCAGCAGTGACTCCCCCGAAGAAACCAGTCAGCGTATCTCGCACCATTGGTGGCAAAACCATCACCCTTGAAACCGGCAAGCTGGCCAAACAGGCTTCAGGTGCCGTTGTGGTGCGGTTGGGCGATACCATGACACTGGTTGCCACAGTCTCAGCCAAAGGCCGCGAGGGCATCGACTTTTTCCCACTGACGGTTGACTATCGCGAAAAAGTTTATTCCGCAGGCAAATTCCCCGGCGGCTACATCAAGCGTGAAGGCCGCCCTTCGACAAAGGAAATTTTGACAGCCCGACTGATCGACCGTCCGATTCGGCCGCTTTTCCCGGCATCCTATCGTGACGAAGTGCAGATTCAGGCGAGCCCGATCTCGGCCGACCGCCAGAACGATTCCGACGTGATTTCACTGGTCGGTGCCTCGGCTTCGCTGCTGCTGGCCCAGACGCCTTTCCTTGGGCCTCTCGGCGGCGTGCGGCTTGGCCGGATCAACGGCGAATTCGTCGTTTTCCCCACTGCCAAAGAGATGTCGGTCAGCGACCTTGACCTGGTCGTTGCCAGCACCCGTGAAAAAGTTACGATGATCGAAGGCTTTGGCCAGGAGTTGCCGGAAGCCGAGATGCTTGAAGCCATTCTGCTGGCCCACAAATATAATCAGGAACTGATCGGTCTTCAGGAAGATCTGCTGGCAGCCTGCGGTATGACACAAGTCGTTCCGCCGCCTGACGAACTTTCGCCAATGACCCTCAAAATGCTCAGCCAGTTTGGTGCCGAGCTGCGGGAAATCAAGCAGATCATCGGCAAGCTTGAGCGTTATGCCGCGGTTGATGCCTGCCAGGCCAGGGTGATCGCCGCCCTGGTGCCCGATGCCGAAACCAATGCCGAAGCCGTGACCGAAGCCAAAAAGGCTTTCCATGTCTTCGAAGAGCAGGTCGTGCGGAACATGATTCTCGACGGCTATCGCTCGGATGGCCGCGGGCCCAAGGATATTCGACCGATTTCCTGCGAAGTCGGCCTGCTGCCGGCCACGCACGGTTCATCGCTGTTCCAGCGTGGTGAAACGCAAGCCCTTGTTACAACGGTGCTTGGCACCGGTTCTGACGAGCAGAAGATTGAAGGCCTCTTTGAGGAAGTCTCAAAGCGGTTCTATCTCGACTACAACATGCCGTCGTTCTCGGTCGGCGAAGTGCGGCCGATCCGCGGCCCCGGCCGTCGTGAAATTGGCCACGGCATGCTGGCCGAGCGGTCTGTCGCCCCGATTGTCCCCTCCAAGGAAGAATTTCCTTACACCATTCGCGTGATTTCCGACATTCTGGAATCCAATGGTTCAAGCTCAATGGCCTCAGTGTGTGGCGCCACGCTCAGCCTGATGGACGCCGGCGTGCCAATTTCCGACCCTGTCGGCGGCATATCGATTGGCCTGATTTCTGATGAGAAGAGCGGCAAGTTCATTCTGCTGACCGACATCATCGGCGACGAAGACCACTACGGCGAGATGGATTTCAAGGTTGCCGGCACCCAGCGCGGCATTACGGGCATTCAGCTTGACGTCAAGAACCACGGCCTGACCGAAGAAGTCATCCGTGGCACACTTGACCAGGCCCGCGAAGCTCGCATGGAAATCCTGCGAACCATGCTGCGAACCATCAAGCGGCCACGCGAAGAACTTTCAGGCAAGGCACCCCGGCTGATCCAGATCCAGATCAACCCCGACAAGATCGGCCTTCTCATCGGCCCCGGCGGCAAGACAATCCGTCGCCTGGAAGAAGAGACTGGCGCCAAGATTGAAGTTGAATCGAGCGGGCTGGTTACGCTCTCAAGCCCTGAAGCCCAGGCGGCGGAAGATGCCCGCGACCGCATTCAGGCCCTGACGGTGGGCGTGCAGACCGGCAAGATCTACGAAGGCAAAGTCATTGCAATCAAAGACTTCGGCGCCTTTGTCGAGATCATGCCCGGTAAAGACGGCCTGGTTCACATCAGCGAGCTTTCTGATGGCTACGTCTCAGCCGTGACTGACGTGGCCCGCGTGGGCGACACGATGCTCGTCAAGGTTATTGCCGTTGACGATCAGGATCGTGTCAAGCTCAGCCGCAAGGCGGCTTTGGCCGAGCGTGGCATTCCCGACGATCGTCCCCCTGCTCCGCCCCGCGGCCAGGGTGGCCCCGGTGGTGGTGGTGGCCCGGGTGGCGGCGGCCCAGGCGGCCCGCCAAGGCGTCCCAGAGACCGCTATTGATTCAACCGGCCCCGGTAAAAAGTTCTTGCCAGAGCCGCTCTTGATTCCTGATCCTGATTTGCTGACGATAAGAGGGTGAGCCATTGGCTGTCACTCTCTTTTCTGTTTAGGTTCGATCCCATGGCAACCTTTGACATGCCCCAGCTTATGGAAGAATCGGCCCCGGCAGAAATTACCGACACTATCGCCGCTCAGCCTCAGGTCGAGACTGAGGTAACCCGCCTGCGCCGACAGCTTCACGAGATCGCCAGCATGGCCGGCGGGCTCGTCCACGAGATTCGCAACCCTCTGTCAACGATGATCATGAATCTCGACCTGATTCGCGAGGACATCGGTAATTCCACCGACCAGCGAGACCAGCGAATCGCCAAAAAAGTCAATCGGGTCAGGCAGGAGTCGCTTCGCCTGCAAGACCTGCTCGAAGCCTTTCTGGTGATTGTCAGGCTCGAACAAATTCCGCTTGCCCTCACAGATTTGAACCACCTGGTTGACGACTTCTGCGACTTTTTCGAGCCTCAGGCAGCCAGCCATGACATTGTTCTCAGGCGGCACCTCGACCCATCCGTCAAACGTCTGCCGCTCAACGCCGAAATGCTCAAGCAGGCCCTTCTGAACCTCTGCCTGAATGCCCAGCAGGCCATGCCCGATGGCGGCGAGCTGATTCTG
>JBJTRR010000573.1:0-11571 GCA_046076185.1 bacterium
GCGTCGGTTCGTGACGATACCAATAGCGTCGATCATGGTCCTCGTACCCCATGATAGACTAACGGGGAGCACCAAACAGGTGACTTTACCCTGGAGTACTAAGGGTTTGGTGAAGTTAACGCTTCATGAAATGACTTGGTCGGGCTCGGGAAAGCCTTCCAGGAATAAGTCGCATGATCTTCTCGTCACAAGTAGTGGAAGAGGCTGCAGTCTCTTCTTCAGCAAACCGCTAGGAGCTTAACTCCATGTCGAAATCGATTCTGAGCCTGGCCACCGCTTTGGTTCTTGGCTTCGCCGGTGCCTCACAGGCTAACAGTGGCTGCACGAACTGCGGCATTGCCAGCCCACAGGGTATCGCCCCAAGCGCACAGAGCGTTGTGGCTGACTGCGGTGGTGGTTGCGGTGGCAAGGGTCTTTCCCTGCCCCACATCTCCCTGCCAAAGATCTCCATGCCGAAGGTTCACCTGCCCAAGCTGGTTCACACCACCAGCTCTGAGTATGTTCTGAAGACCAAGCACCACTTCAGCCTGGTCAAGGGCGGTGGTCACGGTGGTTGCAACACCTGCGGCGGTGCCGCTCCTGTTGCCGCTTCACCTCAGGCCTCTGGCCAGCATTGATTCATCTCGGCAGATAGTCGGATCAAACGAACTCGTTAGGGTACCCGACATTGACTGAAATGCGGTGACATGACGTCTGTCTCTTGTCTCAGTCTGATGTAACGACAGTGTCAGTTCCGATTGATCTGCCGGCTTAATCATGACGAAAGGGTCGCATAGCAATATGCGACCCTTTTTCATTTGCTGTGTCAATCACTAGCCAGTTTATTTAACCAGCTCAATCTGCTTGACTTCGCTCACGACAATCCGTGTCTGGTCTGACTGCCTGATCACTTTGCCTGTCACGCGTATCTTCTTGCCCATAAAGTGCTTGATCACGTCTTCAACACCAGCTTTTTTGAATTCTTCGACAGTGGCATAGGGAATGACCAGGGCCAGGTTATTCTCAGCCTTATAGTTTTCCTCTGAATCAAGATAGACCACCTTGGACGTGTTTGCGTCCTTGGCTGATTTCACCGTTAATTCCGTAGTGATCGATTTGTCGAGATGCTCGCGGGCCTTATCCGCCGGAATGACTTCCGCCTTCTTTGCTTCCTGATAAATGGGCGAAGCAATCGCTGATGTCGTTATGCTGACTCCAGTTAAAACCGCAATCGCCAGCAATATTCGCAAAATCATGGGTCTCTCCTTGGTTGAAATTCACAGAGGCATCAAAATCGGGCCAAGGTCAAACTCACACCCCGCCACGCACTGATTCACCATCGCCCGTAGCAAAGCTGGTATAGTTAGGTGCTTCCTGCGTGATCACGATATCGTGCGGGTGATTTTCCTGCACTCCTGCTCCGGTCACTTCGATAAACTTTGCCTTTTCATGAAGTTCATCAATCGTGGCCGTACCACAGTATCCCATACCTGCCTTCAGGCCACCCACAAGCTGATACACATAATCCGCCAGTGGCCCCTTGTAAGGCACGCGGCCTTCGACCCCTTCAGGCACAAATTTGGTCGGATTTTTCGTTTCCTGACGGTATCGCTCGTGGCTACCTTTGGCCATTGCCCCCAGGCTGCCCATGCCCCGATAGGTCTTGAAGCTTCGGCCCCGGTAAATGATCATCTCGCCCGGGCTTTCCGCTAATCCGGCAAAAAGCCCGCCAATCATCACACAATTTGCACCAGCGGCAATCGCCTTGGAAATATCGCCCGAATAACGAATGCCACCATCGGCAATCAGGGGCACTCTTCCCTTCAAAGCCCTGTAGCAGTTGAAGATAGCTGTTAACTGAGGCACGCCCACACCACTGACAACGCGTGTCGTGCAGATCGACCCCGGCCCAATGCCCACCTTTACAGCATCAGCCCCGGCATCGGCCAGAGCCTTGGCACCTTCAAAGGTAGCGACATTACCAGCGATCACTTCAATTTTGAATTCCTGCTTGATCCGCTGAACTGTTTCGATCACATTCTTGGAATGACCGTGGGCGGAATCAACGGTAATCACATCAACATCCGTATCAATCAGCCGGCGGACACGCTCGTAATCATGAACACCAACAGCGGCACCAACCCTTAATCGACCACGTAAATCCTTACAGGCGTTTGGATAGCGATGTAATTTGTCGATATCCTTGATTGTCACCAGGCCTTTCAGTTTATACTGGTCATCAACCAGCAATAACTTCTCAACCTTGTTACGGTTAAGGATTTGATCCGCCTTTTCCAGGCTGGTGCCTTCCGGGGCGACAATCAGATTCTCTCGCCCCTTCGTCATGACTTCGGAGACAGCGATATCAAGCGATTCCAGAAAACGCAGGTCGCGCCTTGTCAAAATTCCGCAAAGCGTGCCGTCGGGCTCGACTATCGGCACACCCGAAATGTTGTGATCCTGCATGATCTCGCGGGCATGACCCACCTTTTCATGCGGTGAAAGCGTGATCGGGTCAACGATAATCCCGTTCTCTGATCGCTTGACCTTATCAACTTCGCGGGTCTGCTCTTCAATCGATAAATTCTTGTGAATGATCCCCAGCCCACCTTCCTGGGCCAGCGCAATGGCCAGGTTCGCTTCAGTCACCGTGTCCATCGGTGCTGAAAGAATGGGGATGTTCAGGCGAATTTTCGATGTCAGTGCAGATTGTGTATGTGTCTGCCCTGGAAGAACTTCCGAAAAACCTGGCTCAAGCAGCAGGTCGTCAAAGGTATAACCTTTGTAAACAATCCGATCATGCATGGGGAACAGTCATCCTGTGATCCACACGGGCATCGGTCAGGTTTCCGGCTCAGGCCGAAGGTGCGTTTTTAAGGCACGTTCACAACACCGACGCAAGGCTGTTCCTGTCAAATTATCTAAAATCTAAGGCGATTTTGCAAGCATGAAGCAACGGCTTTTGGGCAATTTGGTCTCAAAAATTGTGGTTCCCGGCGATCCTTCAAAATTCATAACCACATTTGCGGTAGAGCCATTGGCGTTCCTGTCGCGACGCCCCACAGGACAAATACCCTATCGCATAAGCCAGAGTGCATGCCGCAAGGTGCAGCAGCAATAGCACAAGCCTTGTGCCCTTGGTGGCTTGTGCAGGCTCAGGGGTCAAAAAAAAGCTCATCAGCACGGCCACAACAATGCTGCAGGCCGCACCGGCCAATATGGGCCAGAGTGATCGCCAGAAGAACTGGCGGAAATTCACATCGAGCTTTTTAAACGTATAAACCATTGGAATTAAGAGATTTGAGAACAGTGTCGTCAGCACTGTGCCCCAAATGACGCCGGCCACACCGATTCGAATCGTCAAATAGCAACTCAGCGGCAGATTAATCAGCGATCCGCCAATTGCCGCCAAGGCAATCACCCTGACATGCCCCAGCCCCGTTGAAACCTGAACCGGCACCGATAGCACCAGGGGTGTGCACGCTACCAGAAAAAGCTGCATCAGCGGCGCATATTGCGCTTTGGCAGGCCCGACCCATAAATAGAGAAACGGCCGAGCATAAAGGCCAGCAAGCAGTGCAACCGGCACAATCAGTCCAAAATGCAGGCGAACACCGTCATACTTCACCCGGTCAAGACTAGCCAGGTCTTTGGTCGCTGCCATGCTGGCGGCTGCCGGCATCACCAGATACGCCAGTGTCCAGCCCGTCTGCCGAATTTGCATAAATGGTTTGGAAACCACCTGATAAATCGAATTGGCCGGCCCGGGATCGGTCAGGGCAAAGCCCAGAATAGTTGTGTCAAGCTTATCCGCCAAAACGACCGAAAGCTGTATCAGAAACACCCATAAACTCAATGGCACCATATTCTTGAATTCCGACCAACTGGCATGGCGAAATGAAGGAACCATGCCGAATTCAGTCACAGCAATCCAAATGGCCGGGCCAAGTATCAAAGCAATTTGCAGAATCGACTGGCCCCAGACGACTACTAAAAGCGGCCATCCCAGTGAAACACCCAGAACCAGCATCAAAAACCGTCCAATCACGGCCAGCAACTCAAACCGGGGAATCACTTCATAACGTTGGGCCGCCTGGAGTATGCTCGAAACAACTGTGGAAAGACCCCAGCATGGTGCTGTAAGAGCCTGAAGCCAAAGAAGTTGCACAACGAGTTTTTTATCCGCAGGCGAAAAATCAGTCAGTTCAACTGCAAAATACGCGACCAAGAGCAGAAATGTCGCCTGAATGAATGTCATGCCCGAATAAAAAACCATGCCGCTGGAAAGAGTTCGTTCAACAGCCGAACGGTCTCCACGCGACCATGCCGTAACCACCTGTCGCTGCAGAGCCGAACTCATTCCGAATTCCAGCAGCATCTGAAAGAAACCAAAACCCCACGCAAAACCGTAAGCGCCGAATTGATCGTCGCCGTAAGTCCTTATCATTAAGGGAATTGTCCAGAGCGCGAAGACGGCTGAAACGGGCGTCTTCAGGGCCAGCCAGAAGCTACCCGATAGCACTCGACCAAGAAGAGGCGATGAGCCGTCGTGGCCCTTCTGATTCGGCAATGATTATTCCATGCTCAGGTGATTCAGGAAGATGCAGCACAATCACAGCGCATCAACATGGGCGGCACAGCCGGATGTATCCGTTTCTGGATGGGCGAACAGAAATCCCTTGGCAATATTAATGGGAATGGCTTGGATAAGGCAATGAACTTTGAGAAAATGACCGAGAACAAGCCTTCTCGTCGTTAATATTATTGATCCGCCATCAGACCAAGCGTGTTGTAAAGGTCAAGCATCCATGCATGAAAGGAATCGGCCCTTGAGGGCTGATTCTCACGGAGCTGAGCCAAAGCCGGGCGACCGTAGTCAAGCAGCGTGTTTCGGCTTTGAACGATCGACGAAACCTTAAAATTCGATTTAGCCTGAACTTCTCCACGAAGTTCGGTCATAGCCAGATCAACAGCAGCACGTTTGCCACTCAAGTCGCCTTCCAGCGGAGAATCGGCCGGCCACACAAGCTGCCCGTTCGAGCTAAAAAAACCCAGGAAATGATCAGCCGGTTTAACATCCGGCTTTTCGTTACGAGAATTCGGGGTACTCACCCGTCGGGTCGAAGCCGAATCAATTCCACGCACACCACGCCTTATGTCTGTTCTGGGCGTGAAGGCGAAACTCTGCGAGTTATCCCGTGTGAAATTCCAATAGGCATTCGGGTTGGAAGGGGCTGTGGTAACCGGGCCACCAACATTCTGGGTAATCGGGCGACGGTCCTGCACCAGTTGCGTGGGCGAAACATAGGGCGCAAAAGCCGGCCCGAAAAAAGGCCCACCAAAACCCATCCCAAATTGAGCATGGGCAGAATTCTTGGAAATCAGAAATATGATAGCCAGAAGGCAAAGCCTGCGCATTCAATTCCCGTGATGTATAAGGCTAGCCGGTTAGTGGTTGAGCCGGGGCATATTCGTCAACTCAATCGGTCTTGGTCGGGAATTTTTTGATCAGAGTCACCTGGTTGCCAATATCATTATAGAAGAAATGGTCAACCATACCCTTGGCCAGCATGATCCCGAAACCGCCTTCACGAATGCCCAGTTCGTTTCGCACATCAAGGTGCTGAATCGGGTCTTCATCACTTGCCGCATGTGGAAGGTTGCGAGGGTCAAACCCAGGCCCCTGATCCTTAATGATTAGCGTAACCCTGTCGGCACTGATACGATAGGTAATCCTCAGAGGCAATTCGGCGTTCTTCCGGTGCCCCCACTCAATCGCATTACCACCCATCTCGGTAATAACCTGCTTGAGTTCCTTGATCTGCCGTTCTGTTAATGGTGTATGTGTGAAAAGATCCGAAAGCAGGTCGTTCGTTTCCTGCAGAAAATTCATCTCGCTTCGAAGCGTAAATGTAATCTCGCCGTGGTCGCCATGCTCTTCGCGCTCACGCCGCCATGCCTGGGCTGATTCAATCGCCTCTTTAATTTCTTGAAGCGTGTAAGGCTTGGAAACATATCCGTTTGAGCCGACACGAAGACCTGAAAGAACCTGCCGGGGGTCGTCTTTCAAAGCCACCAGAATAACGGGTATCAGGTTTGTCTCGCGATTGCACTTCAGCTTGTGGCAGATTTCAAAGCCGGTCGCGTCGGGCAATGTCAGGTCGAGCAGAATAATGTCAGGGCGTGATTCGGCAACAGCATTCAGGGCACCGGTTCCGGTATCCTGTTGCATTGTATCAAAACCCAGTTGCCTGACATACGATGCCAGAAGATCGTTCGTCTTTGGCTCGTCATTCACGATCAGAGCGGTGGGCGGCATTGAGAGTCACCCCGCAGGAATAGCATTGTCAATTAGGCTCATTGTCTCATGCAGACGGGCAAAATGCAAGTGTCGGGTAGAATTGATCTCGGTTGGTCAAAATCTATTCTCTTGCATATTACCGGGGTTTTAGCCCACAATCTCTTGTATAGCACAGAGAATCCGGTGTGACTCAATTTCCTTCAGCCACCTGCTCCCCATCCGTGTATCCAAACACCTGATGTGACTGGATTTAGTTGGCACCGGAAAACTTTCTGAAATTCTGCCTTCGCCAAGGGATGATCCTCTTATGCAAGCCCCCGAAGCCGCACCAGCCTCCATCAATGCCGAAACACCGATCATCAACCAGATTATTGATGCCTTCGGTATCGCGATCTATTTCGCACTGGGTGTTTTGGCTGTCTGGGGTATTTATAACATTATTCTTGTTCTGGGCAGCCTGAAAAAAGCGTCGATCAAGGGTCGCCCCAACCCTCTGCTCAAGCAAATCGATCCGCTTCTGGCCCAGGGCTCTTTCGACGAAGCCATTGCCGTCTGCCGGTCAGCCAAATACAAGCAGACTGCCCTCGGCCAACTCGTCAGTGTGGCACTTCAGAATCGGGCAAAATCACTCGGCAAAATCCGCCAGTTGCTCGTCTCCGAATTCCACACTGAAATCATCGCCCCCATGGAAATTCGGCTCGCCTCCATCGGCACCATCGTCCGCATGGGCCCGCTTATTGGCCTGCTCGGAACCGTGGCCAGTATGATCGGCGCATTCGGTCGAATCGGCAGCTCTTCCAAAGTCAACCCAACGGCCCTTGCCGCCGATATTGCACTCGCCCTCTGGGCGACAGGTGGCGGGCTGATCATCGCAACGCCCCTGATGGTCATCGGCAATTCCGTTCATGCCCGCATCCGCCGCCTGCGCGACAACACCGAGCAGCAACTTACGGAAGTCTTTGACCTGCTTGAAGAAACCAACGCAATCGGGCAGAAGGTGGCCGCCCCTTCACAGGCCCGAAAACCCGCCGGTTCTGCTCGCTGACAGCCCTTTGAGGATCTCCGCCCATGCTTCGGCGCGAATCAGGCGATGAAGAACTTGATGAACACATCGACATGACTCCCATGGTCGATGTCGTCTTCCAGCTCATGACATTCATGCTCCTCTCAAGCCAGATGAGCGGTGGCGAAGTTGTTGATGTTCCGCCCGCCGTTCACGGCATTGGCGTTGAAAAAGATGCTTCAGCCATCGTCATCGTTCTTCCTCCGTCTGAAGCTAACGCCAGACCCCGCATTCTTCTCGGCGATACTCCCGGCGCACCCGAAGCCACCGACGACAGCTCGCTGAAACGCTATCTCAGCGATAATGTCAACGCCGGCAAAGCCCGTGTGATTGTTCAGGCCGATGGGCAGGTGGAACATGGCGAAGTCCTCCGCATTGCAACCGTCGTCAGTGAAGTCGAAGGCACCAGCCTGCACATTGCTGTTCAGGAACCGCCCAAATGAGCGCTGAGCCCACCTGGGATGTCTTCGAGTCGGAATCTCTCACCGTCAGGCGTGGCCTGAATGCCCACGCCATCAGGCAATCGCTGGCCCAGAACCAATTGTCGGAAGACGACCTGATCCGCCCTGCCGGTTCGTCAGAACCCTGGCAAAGGCTGGGCGACACTGTCGCTAACTGGCCCGGCAATGCTGCATCCGCCCCGGCTTCAATCAGCAACCCAAGCCAGCCAAGGCAACTTTCAGATAACGACCTGCTGAATCCCGACATCGAAATTGATATCGACGACTCAAGCTCAGGCCTGGAAGTGCCTGCTTCACCGGTGTCACAGCAGGTAGAGTCCGCAAAACCAACCCGGGCCGATGCCGAGAGCATGGCCCTTTCGTGGCTGATGTCGTCTGACGAAGACGAAGTTGCCACACCCGAACCTGTGATTGAACCCGCCAAGCCGGCTGAACAACCAGCCCGCAGTGCCACTGCTGAACACAAACCTGAAAAATCACCCGTAAAGCCTGATAAAATAAGGGCTTCTGAGCCGAAACAAAATCTCGTGCAGGAACCGGTAACCCGCGAAAAGTGGCTGGAACCATCTGTCGAGCTTGATCAGGCCGACCCCACAGCTAACGAGCTTGGCCACTTTGCTGGTGATGATGAAGAAGAGGAAGAGGAATTCACTCTTGCCCGTTCAGCCACCCAGAAAGTGGAAGAGCTGGACTTGGCTGCGATGGTTGACGTCGCTTTTCAGCTTGTGCTTTTCTTCATGGTAACGGCATCGGTTACGCTGATTAAAACCATGGACTTGCCGAAACCGACCGAGTCCACCAAGCCGGCTGCCTCGTCAGCCCCCAGCGTGGGCACCAAGAGCAAAAACGAGGTAGAGACGGAATTTATTGTCGTTTCCATCAATGCTGCCGGCGAAATATCAATCGACGATGAACCAATCACGACCGATCAAATCGTCGAACGACTGCGTGAAGTTCGCACCCAGTCAGGCAAGACAGGCATGCTTCTTCGTGCCGAAAACAAGACCCGGCACCGCACTGCCGTTCTGGCTTACGATGCCGCCAACGAGATTGGCCTTCGCATCGCTATTGAACGCGAAGCCTCTGAATAATTTCTCGATTCATTCATTGCTGCAGATTATTGCCTGACAATCACTTGCACACATCGGCAAGTGCCTGCACCAGCCCGGCGGGCGAGCGGTCGGCATGGCGAACAATGCCCTCTCTGTCAACCACCAGATTGGCTGGCAGATACCGCACGCCAAGCTGTTTGGCATAATCCTTCTCGCCATCTTCGCTGATCAGGCACTTCCAGAGCAGGTTATTTTCAATCAGAAATTTACGCACATCAACAGCCAGTTCCTTATCGGCATCGGCGTTTTCACGCAGGTTGTCAACATTAATGGCAACTACCTCAAGCCCCTTGGCCTTATAGCTTTCTGCCAATGAAACCATATTTTCGATCTGATTTTCACTCACTTCGTCCCATGTAGCCCAGAAAAGCACAAGGACAGGCTTCCCCTTGAGTGATGCCATGCTGAATTCGCGGCCGTCCACGTCGGCACCTGTAATGGCTGGCACAGGCTTGCCAATACGCTGGATCGCCGTTTTTTCATCGGCCAGATATGTCTTCACATCATCGTTCTCGGCCATCGGGGCCATGGTATCAATCGCCTTTGCAGCCAAGTCATATCGACCGGCATCGACGAATGTTCGCAGGTAAACTTCAATCAGCCCCAGCCGCACATGCACCGGCAGCCGTTCTTCTTCGTCCTTTAGGGCACCTGCTGCAGCACTCATCAGGTTTTTCAGGCTGGCAACTGATTCTTCCAAAGCACCGCGACGGGCTTCAGCAATAATATGCGTCGCCTCGGCCATGCCCTTGATATCAACAGGAAGATCAGTGCGTTTTAAGAGATTTTCGGCAGTTTTTTCGGCTTCGGCAAATTTCTCTTCCGCAATCACCGTCTCGAAATAAAGCCGCCAAAGGCCGTTTGATTCCTCGCCCGATTTCCGTCCAGCCAGGCCGGCAATGCGGTTAAGCCGTTTCAGCTCAGCTGCGGCAAGTTCTTTCTGGTAAGACGTTTCAATTGCTTCCAGTGAATCAGGATCAGCCACTGAACCCGGCGGTGGCGGAGGCACGGCCGCTGCTTTTGGCTGTGCCTGGGCAAAAACTGGCCCGGAACACAAAACACCGGAAGTCAGGCCGATTACAAGTGTCGCCCAACCCATCTTCGTGCTTTTCAAAAGGCTCATCGTTGCTGCCCCGGCCCTGTTTTGTATCAGAATCAGCCCAGGCTGAATGGCTCTGGTCATTCAGCAATAGATCTATCTTAATATAGTCTGCGATTTATGCAAAACCGAATCAGCTTGGTTTCTGGGCATGGGTCATCGCTCATCCAGCCATTTGTCAAGGGCTCTGGTCAGCTCGGCCACCCTCTGGTGCTGCTCTTTCTCGCCCGCCATGTTTCTCTTTTCAGTAGGGTCTTCCTTCAGGTTATACAAAAAAGGCCCGTCCACCGGATTGATGATCAAATTCAGTGAATCGCCCCCCGCAGGCGACTTGGCCGATGCCGCAGCGACATCAGTCGAGAGAATCAGCTTCCAGTCACCCTGCCGAACCCAGCGGTAAGTCATATCAACCTTCGGCTTGCCAAGCTGCGACGCCGTGTGCAGGAAAAGTTCACCATAAATTGTGTCGCGATCAATCTTTGGGCTCTTGCCCGCCGCCACTTCCAGCAGGCTTTTGCCAGGCAGCCCGGCCGAGCTGTAGCCCAGGCCTGCAATTTCAAGCAGTGTTGGCACCACATCAATCGACGAAACCAGGTCGTCATGCCGCCCGGCCTTTGTGTGGCCCGGCCATTTCAGCAGCACAGGCGTGCGAAGCCCGGCATCCCACGGCGAATTTTTCGACCTCACGCCATATCCCGCCCTTTCGCCCGCCAGTGGCACAGCCCAGCCATTATCCACCAGAAACAAAATGGCCGTGTTTTCCGTCAGGTTGCGCTCGTTCAGCAGCTTCATCAGTGCCGCCACCGAATCGTCAAACCACTTGATTGTCGCATAATAGGCCTGTGTTTTCGGGTTGAGCCCCTTCGCAGCAAACTCCTTCACATAAGCCTCGGGCGGGTTGTGTGGTGTGTGCGGCAACATGGGTGCATACCAGAGAAAAAACGGCGAACCGGCCGATTGATCAAGAAAATCGGCAATCGGGGCCATGGTCTCCCGGCCGATTGTCAGGCCTTTATCGCCATGCCGCCCCTTCACCGTCATCCCATTGGTAAATCAGGCATTGGCATAATGCCTTTCCCAGAATTTCCCTGTCTGCAAACTTTTATAACCGGCAGTTGATAAAATTCGTGGCAGGGCCGGAGATCTTGCAATAAAAGGGTGGGCTTCGTCACGCTCAACGCCCTTTGGCGGATCATTAAAACAGATACAGTGCTGGTGGGCATATTGCCCAGTCAGCAAAGTGGCCAGACTGGCCCGGCATAGCGATGTCGGCACATAACCATTAGTAAATGTCGCTGACTCGGCAGCCAGTCTGTCAATCGTCGGAGTCTGTACCACCTTATGGCCCATAAAACCAAAATCGGTATATGACTGGTCATCGGCAATAATCAGCACCAGGTTCGGCCGCTTTTTCACTGGTTTAGCCGCCACGGGCACCGGGGCTGTGGGCGACGATTTCTCGGCAGCAGCCGTGCGGGCCTTTTTGGTCTTGGCCTGGGCTGCTTTGCTCTTGGCTGAATCCTGCCCATTCACCTGACTGGCCGATTGTGCCCTGC
>JBJTRR010000574.1:0-4368 GCA_046076185.1 bacterium
GAAACGTATCTGAACTGGTGGGGGATATAAACTACTTGTCGGAAGTATACAATAAATTATTGATATGAAGATGTTCAATCTTCATTGCTCTAGTAGATATCGGGAAGTGAGAGAATGAGTAATCGACTTGCACAAACTGGCCTTCCAATTGACCAAATGCTTGATCGTGTCCGCCACCCGTTCAGATACGTTTCGGCAACTTCTTAAAGAAAAGTCGTTGACATTATTTTAAAACATCCGACAACTCGCTTTCTGTTTTTGACAATCAATACCACAATTTCTGGCAAACGATTTAAAATGATTGCATACTATAGAAAAACAGGTCTTATTGGAGGTCAAATTGAAATATCAGGTCAGAGCCATAGCTTTTGATGCCGTCGGTACATTAATTGAGGCCAATCCTTCCGTTGCGACTGCTTACCAGAAAGCGGCCAGCAATGCAGGGGTGGAACTCGACATAAACACAATAAAAAGCAGATTTTATACGACCTTCTCCTCAGACTGTTCCGGCGCTGATCATAGAACAGACGAACAAAACGAACGAGTCCGCTGGCGAAAAATTGTAGGGCAATGTCTGCCGGAACTCACTGAAAGTAAAGCAGATATTGTGTTTGCAGAGCTATGGGAACATTTTGCCAGCCCCACAAACTGGCGACTTTTTGATGATGTTGCCCAACTCATCACAAATATTTCCGAGTTGAACCTCAAAATGTGTGTTGCCAGCAATTTCGATTCAAGGCTTCGAACGGTTTGGGCGGAGCTGAAAGGTGTTGATGTGCTATCAAATCACCTGGTGATTTCTTCCGAGGCTGGTGTTCGAAAACCTGGAGAGGAATTCTATCGGGTGGTCGCGAACCATCTTGATGAGAAACCTGCAGATATCCTTTTTGTGGGCGACGATTGGGTTAATGACTTTAAAATTCCCGGCGAATTGGGCTTTCAAACCATTTTTCTCGACCGGCAAGGCAAATCCGGGCAAAGCACCTCCATAAAGAACATGAATGAGTTATTGCAAATGCTTTTATGAAAAGGGCTTCCGCACACCTTCAGCATTCATCTTGCCGGTTAACGGGATTCATGTTATTTTGCCGCCCTGAAGGGTTGGTATCGATCGGCCGATTCTCACCTTGGATCGGTTGACACAGTTCGGCGACGGTGAAGGCGATTCAAGCGGGGTATTGGATTTGCCCTGGCGGAATTCAAGGAGGAAACCCAATGGGCTCAGCCACTCTCGAACAAATTGCATCCATTGTGAATGGTCGCGTGGTGGGCGACTGCAAGATTGCCATTGGCGACGCCAGACCTGTTGAAAATGCCGGCCCCGGCGATATTACATTCATCGCAGACGACCGGGTCGCCCGTGCCTTGCGCACAAGCCCGGCTTCCGCCGCACTGGTGGGTCCTCATTTTCGAATACGAGCCCAGGGAATTGCTCCGAACCTGCCACTTGTGGAAGTGGAAGACCCGCTGGATGCCTTTGTCAAAGTTCGCACTCACCTGCGTGGTGAAGCTGCCCCTCGATGGACTGGAATCCATCCCAAAGCGTATATAGCCGCAACCGCAAAAATTGGCCGAAATGTAGCCATCCATCCTTTCGCCTATGTTGGCGAATACAGCGTTATCGGCGATGGTTCAACCATCCACCCCGGCGCGGTGATTTCAGCACATTGTCAAATCGGCAACGACTGCGTGATTCATGCCAATGTTGTCATTTACGACGAAATTCGAATTGGGAATCGGGTTGAAATCCATTCAGGCAGCGTTATCGGTAGCGATGGTTTCGGTTACCGGATGCGTGACGGCAAGCACAACAAGATCCCTCAGACAGGTATCGTCGAAATCGCTGACGACGTTGAGATTGGTGCCAATTGCACGATTGACCGTGGTACATTTGAAGCAACCATGATTGGCGAAGGGACCAAGATCGATAACCTGGTGATGATCGGTCATAACAATCAAATTGGCCGGCACAATATGATTTGCGGTCAGGTCGGTCTGGCAGGAAGCTGTAAAACAGGTGATTACGTTGTGCTTGCCGGCCAGGTTGGCGTGAAAGACCACACCGAAATTGGTAATAAAGCAGTGATTGGTGCCCAGGCGGGCGTTCATCGAAACGTGCCTGATGGCCAGCAGCTTCTGGGCTCACCGGCCATGCCAATTCGTGAGCAGCGACGCATTTTCCAGATGATTGCAAGACTCCCTGAAATGCACAATCAAGTGCGTGAACTTGTTTCTGCCATGGAACGAATCAAATTACTGGCAGCCCAGGCGGGTGTCTCTCTCGGACCACTGGAAACAAGCCAGGGTGAAGAAACCGCGTGAAAACCACAATAAAATGCGTGCTTCAGACAAGACTTCGCAAGCTTCTGAACGACATGTCATCGATCGCCCTTCAAGCCGGTTTCGCACCCGGCTTGAAACACCGCCACCCGGTACAAAAGTCGGGCTTCTGGCTGGCAGTGGACGCTTTCCAATCCTCTTTGCCGAGGGTGCCAAAAGGCAGGGCTATAAAGTTTATTGTGTAGGCGTACGATATGAGGCGCCCAATGAGCTTTGCCAGATATGCAGCGACTTTCGTATCAGGGGCGTTTCGAAGCTCGGTGGTATGATGCATGATTTCCGCAAAATGGGAATCAGCAATGTTGTCATGGCTGGCAAAATCACCAAAAGTGTGATGCACACACCCATGCGGGCCATACGACTGATGCCAGACTTTGCCATGCTTGAGCTTTGGTATCGTGTCTGCCGGGCCGACAAGCGTGACGACACGATCCTGATGGGCGTGATTGAGATGTTTTCGAGGCGAGGCCTGCATTTTGCATCAGCCTTGGATTATTGCCCGGAGCTACTCGTGAAAGAAGGCGTATTAACAAAAAAGACACCGACTAAAGCCCTTTGGGATGATATCGACTTTGGCTGGCAACTGGCCAAACATATGGGTGGGCTTGATGTTGGCCAATCGGTAGCAGTAAAGGAACGATCCGCTCTGGCCATTGAAGCCATTGAGGGTACAGACCGTTGCATCGAGAGGGCTGGTTTACTGTGCCCTGCCGGCGGATGGACACTCGTCAAAGTTGCCAAACCTGATCAGGACATGCGATTTGACGTGCCAACAGTAGGCCTTCAGACAATTGAAAATCTTAGAAAAGCCAGGGCCGGCGTGCTGGCGATCGAAGCGGAACGCACAATCATGATCGATCAGGATAAAGTCATCGATCTGGCCAATAAATATGGCATCATCATTGTTGCCGTCAAGCAGGCAGACGACCCCGCACGCCCTGAATTCAGCGATTCAGCCTTGAAAATTCATGGCTGAATCAACTCATCGAAAATCTCCATTTGAACCACAGCATCAATTGAACGAAAAGTCTTAATCCCCAGCCTTCTGCCATTGTTTAAGCACCCAATGGCAGATTTTTGCAATTTGCTTATGCCCTTCGCTGGTTTTACTTTCTGAATTTGCAATGATCTCTTTAAGTCGCTTATGGTATTCCATGATTTGATTCTGAGTATCAGAATCCATCGATTTGCTGGCAATCATTGCATCATAGCGAAGCCGGCTGACAGCCGGTGATGGCTGACACCAGGTTCTTCTGAATGCAAAGATGGCCTGAAGATCAAATAAATCAGCAACGTCCTGTAAATTAAAATCGTCGCCAAATATTTCGAGAGCCGCTTTTCGCTTAAAGTCTTCCAGAGGCAAGTCAGGGCTGGCTGTGAATTCCCGATAAGCCATGCGTTGTATTTGAATTGGAATTTCACGATAAGGCGAATGACCTTTATCCAGCCAGCCCATACCAAGAGGAATTTGACGTCGGTTTTTCGTCCAATCGCTATTTTCTTCGCCATGTGTTGAAACAAAGCTGAAGGTTTCCAGAGATGGTACATAACATGTCACACCAATCTCACTAGCCCTTAAAGCACCTCGCTTCACCTGTTCAGGCAGCCGAAGAGCAGGCGAGTCGTCCCAATAGATTGACTTCCGGGCTTTCTTAATCAGGCTACTGTCTGGCAAGGCACTATGGGGCGTAAAAAAAAGCCCCCATCTCGGGTTAAATGGCTGTTTTGCGGCATTCACACCAAAGCCCGGTACTTTGACACCTGTGAAATAATGCGGGTAAACGAAAATTTGAGATTCGGGTTTTCTGGCCCAGACGGCTTCAGAAAGTGTTTTGACAAACTGAAATTCCTTGTCGAAATAATTTGGTCCGCAATCACTACAGTGGCAAATTGCATAATCGGATGATTCGACGAGTAAGCCATCGGCATTAGGATAACTGCTGACCATTTCATTACAATAATTCATCATAAATTGTTGTGATTCAGCCTTCGATGGGCAGAGATTATAACCCCAGCAGCCAATTCCGA
>JBJTRR010000575.1:0-4618 GCA_046076185.1 bacterium
AACTCGAAAATCCAGACCCTGTAAGGAATATTTTGACCTCTTTTTTGTGACTCCTGATTCAAGCCGGCCACTTACTGCTTGAACAATTGCCAACCGTTTCCTTGCCAGTGATTTCAATAAATCATGCCACCAGTAAAAGGCACGGTACTGTCATCAGTCAATGAATGATATCTGCATACCATCGCACCGAAAAACAAAAGCCGTGAAGCGATATCCCCACGGCTTGACAAAAGTCAGAAATTTCAGAATTTGCTGATTTACAGCGATTCCAGCCGGTCGCGGTAGGTGGGCATGAATTCCCGTTCCAGCCAGGTCGTGTCGAACTGGCCTGAGCGGAAGTCTTTATCCTGCATTAACAGGCGGTGGAATGGAATGGTCGTGCTCACGCCTTCCAGCTTCAGCTCCATCAGGGCTCGGCTCATGCGCCGAATGGCTTCTTCGCGGGTGTCGGCATGAACAAGCAGCTTGCCCACCATCGAGTCGTAATTGGTTGGCACGCGGTAACCGGCCACGGTGTGGCTGTCCCAACGAATTCCAGGGCCGCCAGGCACGTTCACATTCTTGATCAGGCCGGGCGATGGCCGGAAGTTTTCCGAGGGGTCTTCGCAGTTAATACGGCACTCAATGGCATGGCCACGCTGGGCAATGTCCTTCTGGGCCAGTGTCAACTTCTCGCCGGCAGCGATGCGAATCTGCCACTTGATCAGGTCAAGGCCCGTGACAAGCTCCGTCACAGGGTGCTCCACCTGAATACGTGCGTTCACTTCAATGAAATAAAATTCCTGCGACTTGGGGTCATACAGAAATTCGCAGGTGCCGGCGTTGTAATAGTTTACCTCTTTCGCCAGGCGCACGGCCGATTCGCAGATCTTCTCGCGAACGGCTTCAGGCAGAACCGGGCTTGGCGATTCTTCAACCAGTTTCTGGTGTCGCCGCTGAACCGAACAATCACGTTCCCAGCAGTGCAGAACAGTGCCATGCTGGTCGGCCAGAAGCTGAACCTCAATATGACGGGGGTTATCAAGGTATTTTTCAAGATAAACACTGGAATTTCTGAACGAGGCTTCAGCCTCGGCCCGGGCCGTGCGATAGGACGAGAGAAAGGCTTCCTCTTCACGCACCACACGCATGCCCTTGCCGCCACCGCCAGCGGCTGCCTTGATCAGCACGGGGAAGCCAATTTTCCTCGCAAGGGACAGGCCTTCGTTTTCGTTGTCGACCGGGCCATCCGAACCCGGCACACAAGGCACTTTGGCCTTATTGGCGACGATCTTGGCTTCGGTCTTCAGGCCCATCCGGCGAATGGCGTCGTGCGAAGGCCCTATGAATTCAAACCCGCACGCCCTGCAGATTTCGGCAAAATCAGGGTTCTCGCTGAGAAAGCCATAGCCTGGGTGAATGGCCTGAACATCGGCCACCTCGGCCGCGGCAATGACCCGCGGGATGTTGAGATAACTCTCAAAGCTGGGCGCGTTGCCGATACAGATGGCACGGTCAGCCTGGCTCAGGTAAGCAGCGCCGCGGTCAGCCTCGGAATAAACGGCGACAGAAGCGATGCCGAGCTCGCGACAGGCGCGGATGACTCGCAGGGCGATCTCGCCACGGTTGGCGATGAGAATCCTTTGAAACATGAGGTCTGGTCCGATCGGATCAATACAGGCAGATTCGGCGTAAGTTCTGGCTGATTATCAACTTCAGGCCAGACGGAAAAGCGGCTGGCCGAATTCGACGGCCTGGCCGTTCTGAACCAGCACTTCGGCGATGGTTCCTGAGGTTCCGGCCGGAATCTCGGTAAACACCTTCATGGCCTCGATAATGCAGACGATCGAATCCTTGCGAACGGTTGAGCCCGAGCTGGCAAAAGGCGGCGAATCAGGCGAGCTGGCTGAGTAAAACGTGCCAACCATCGGGCTCTTGATATAGGTGGCTTCGGCTTCAGCCGGCTTGGCAGCGGCCACAGGTGCCGGGGCGGCAGCGGCAGGTGCGGCTGCGACGGGCAGGGCCACAGCCGGGGCTGCGGCAACCGCAGAGCCAAGCTGCTGCAGGGGCTCGCGACGCAGGCGAATTTTCTGGGGACCTTCACCCAAATCAATCGCCGTCAACCCATAGCGGTGCGTCAGCTTGATCAACCTGTGCAACGTTTTGAGATCGGGGCCCTGTTCTTCGGGCAAACCATCCGCCATAGATAAACTCCCCACAGACAAGCCGTTATATGAATCTTCGAGAGGCTGGCCAGAACCATCGGCTGGCCAGCAACCGAAACACACAATGTTTTTTTTTCGAAAAAACATGTGTCATTCGTTCAGTTTATGATGATTATTTCATATCAAATTATGCGAAATTGGGCAATGTCAATCTGGGGTAACCTTTGTGGATTTTTGTTAAAAAGCCTGTCGGATTTGGTTACAGAGGGGGGATTTATAAAGAAAAACCCCGGAGAAAAATTCTCCGGGGCCTTCACGAATTTTCTGTGGTTGGCTGACTGGCCCTGGGCTCAATAGCCGCCGGGGCCCATGCCGCCCATGCCAAAGCCCATCATCGAGCCCTTCTCGCGTTTCTTGTCAGACTTCTTCAGTTCTTCCATATAAACGCGGCGGGTGAAGTCAAGGTCGGGGTCGTTCACGTCGCGGGCTTCGTTACGAATCACGATGGAACCATCGCCCTTCATCACGAAAGCCATGGCTGGCATGGTGATAGAGCCATTACCGCCAAGCGGGGCCAGCGACTGGTTGCCGCCTTCGGTCGCCAGAACAATCTGGCGGCTGGTGAAGTCGATGGTCTTGGGCTTGGCACCCGAGCCATCGGTGGCTGGAATCTGGGTGGTGGTCGGTTCGCCGATAATCTGGCCGGGGCCGGCTATGAACTGGCGAACAACCGTCACACCGTCTTCAGGGTTGAAGCTGGTGACATTGAACGTGACTTTGTCAGAAATGGCCTGCTGGTTCTGCGGGGGTGTCTTCTGAATGGCGTAAGTGGCTACGTCGGAAGGCACATAGACAGGGTTGGTCATTTCGCTCCAGGGGCCCACCAGAGTTTCGCTGGAAGTATCAACACCCGGGTTAATGTCGTCTCGCTTGTAGTTGGGGTTGTTCACAACCAAGCGGGCCCGATAGCGATAAGTGGCGTCAGGGTCAACCGAGAAGTCAAACGCCCGCACCATCACTTCGTCTTCTTCGGTCTTGGGGAAGTTGCCTTCATCTGCTGATCCCGTGCCGCCGCCGAACATGAATCCGGCATAGCCGTCTTCACCCATCATGCCGCCGCCGGGCATACCACCCTTGCCACCGCCGCCACCAGCCATCATACCCATGCCGGCCTGGCCACCACCGCCACCGCCAGGCATCATGCTGCCCATCATGCCGCCACGACCACGGCCGCCCATGCCGGGCCTGCCCATCATGCCGCCCTGGTTCGGGTCGGGTTTCTTGATCTCGCGTTTGTCCTTAGGCACCAGGCTGGCGATATGCACGCCACCAAAGGCACCATTGAGCAGGAATGGCAGCGGGTCGCACAGGGTTTCAAGCCTGTTTGTATCGGGCACAAGTTCTTCGTCGGTTTCGGTCAGGTTGTCAATAACGGCATACTTTTTGTTAATGTCAACCTTTTCCCAGTTGCCCCAGGCACCGTCGTTGCCCAGAACCTGACGTTCCAGCTCGACATATTTATAGTTGGGATTGGTGGTTTTTTCGTCCTGCCGAAGGGCTTTGGCGTAGTTCTGCCGCAGCGACTTGTGGTCAAGAACGCCGGTAACAACCGCCCAGCGAATGGCCTGAAGCTTCTCTTTGAACGGGCCCTGCGGCTCGTTGGCGGCAGTCTGGTTTTCACCTTCCGGGCCGTTGGGGGCAACATTGCCGCCACTCTTGGCTCGCTCTTCCCGGCGACGGTCGCGATCGGCATTAACACCACCGGCCAGCGAGCGGTTCAGACGCTCGGCCTCGCGTTTTTCCTGGGCTTTTTCTTCCTGTTTCTGAATGTCCGACTTCTTCTGCGTGCCGCCCAGACCCATTCCCATTCCCATTCCCATGCCGCCACCACGGCTGCCACGGCCACCACGGCCTGACTTTTCCTCTTCCTTGGTGGAATCGGTGCCGTCGTCAGGGATGCGCTTGCCTTTGTCGTCAAGCTCAAACAGAGTCGCGCCGCCCCGGCCTGATGTGGCCATGACTTCGCCAATCGCCACCAGAACGGGCTGGTCGCGAATCAGGCCGGCACCCGGTTCAAGGGTCACCCAGCGGTGCTTCAGCTTCAGCTCGTTAACATCAACCTTCTCGGTCTCCGTCTTGGCCACGGTGTCGGCAAAGTTCAGCTCTTTCACGCCATCATTTGCCAGCGACTCAAGAATCTCTTCATCCGTCTGGGGCTGGTCAAGATTCTTCTTGGCAGAGTCGGTGTTGGTCGTGATCTGCGAAGGCGTGATGGCTATCGTCGGCTTGGTGATCGCCTTGACGGCGCCCAGCACAAATACCAGCGATGAAATGCCGACAGCCACCTTTTCACCATGACTGGTGAAAAACTTTTTCGACTTGTCGAGTATCTTCTGTACCTTGGGGTTTGCCATGATCCTGTGATCCCTCCACTAAACTCAGGTGTCAGAATGAGTTGCCACTGATTTCCCGAG
>JBJTRR010000576.1:0-9687 GCA_046076185.1 bacterium
GTCACCTTTTTGGCGTCGATCCCAAGAAATATAGGCAAAGCCACCCCACCAGGCACAGCGAAGGCAAAGCCAAGACCAAGTGGAACATCAGTCATTTTCCGATTGTTATTCACGGCCGCTGAAATTAAACTCTCACCAAAAACCTGACATAAAAGCCAGTAAAAACCCAGGCCTAATGCAATTGTGACTGTTGTTCTGATGGTTATTTGGTTCAATCCCTCTTTTGCCAGAACCATGGCAGGAGCCAAAACCAGTGCCAGCACGCCAAGTGCCGAAAAGCTCATGGCCAGAGCAGATAAAACTGCAATACAGGCCCATTTCGCGGCATCATTTTTCCACCGGTGTTCCGTGGCCAGCAGAACCAGAAAAATGAAACCGGCCGACAGGCTGTAAGTCGCTGCTGAAAACCACCAGGGCACTTCAAGGCATGCTGCTGAAATTCCAGTCAGAACAAAGCTCATCCATGCAACTTCCTCTCGGCCAGTGAGTTGCTTAACCCATAACGACATCGCTCCGAGAAAGAAAATCCAGCTTGCAAGTGCGGTCAAAGTCAGCATAAAAGCGGTCAGATTTAAATGATTTCCAAAAGTTCTGATCAGCACAGCCGTGATCAATTCAAATCCTGGTGCAATATGCTCGCTGAATGGCCGAAACAATTGTTTCAATAGCGGCATAGTCTTGGCATCAACGATACGAATAACATCATCGCCAAGAATGCTGAATTGAACAAGTCGGCGGGAATGATAAACCGCTATAATTAAAACCGCGAGAACCCACTTTAATACAATTTTAAATTGCATTAATTTACCTGATAAATTAGCCATGGAATTAATTCCCTGAATCCATTTAGCGTACATTTGATCCTGTTACGACTTCATTTATAACAGATTCATGATTCAGGCTGAAGAGAGGATTGCTATTGGCCAGTTGCAATTTAATCGTTATGTTACATTCAGCATTTAGCCGGAATCAGAAAGGTTCAGCAGAAGGCCCTCCATTCTCATGCACACAATTCTTGTCACAGGTGGCGCTGGTTTCATCGGTGGTGAATTCGTTCGGCAGATCCTTCGGGAAGAGCCTTCTACTAAAATTGTAAATCTGGATAAATTGACTTACGCTGGCAACTTGGATAGTCTGGCTGAATTTGCGCCTGACAGCCGCCACCAGTTCATTCAGGGTGATATTTGCGATTTTGCCCTGGTGCGGCAGCTTCTGGCCGATCATCGCCCTGATGCGGTTGTCCATTTCGCGGCTGAAAGCCATGTTGATCGATCG
The DNA here is from genome assembly GCA_046076185.1 of bacterium. Classification (GTDB taxonomy): domain Bacteria; phylum Planctomycetota; class Planctomycetia; order Isosphaerales; family Isosphaeraceae; genus QWQI01. The sequence goes on from JBJTRR010000576.1 coordinate 1,276, forward strand.
ATCGATGGCCCTCGCATTTTTCTCGAAACCAATGTCATGGGAACATTTACGCTTCTTCAGGAGGCACGCGGCTTTTGGTCAGGGCTCGACGACGACACGCGACAAAAATTCCGATTTCTTCATGTTTCCACCGACGAAGTCTATGGCTCGCTTGGAGATACAGGCCTTTTCTCTGAGACCACTCCCTACGACCCTCATTCGCCCTATTCTGCGTCAAAAGCTGCAAGTGACCATTTCGTAAGTGCTTATCATCATACTTACGGGTTACCAACGCTCGTCACTAACTGCTCAAATAATTACGGCCCTTATCAGTTTCCCGAAAAACTGATACCCCTTATGATACTTAACGCCCTTGATGGCAAGGCCTTACCTGTTTATGGCGATGGCCTGAACGTGCGAGACTGGCTTTTCGTGGGCGATCATTGCCAGGCGATTCGCAGAGTATTGGCCGGGGGTCGGGTTGGTGAGACGTACAACATCGGCGGCAACTCAGAACGCAAGAATATCGAGGTTGTCAAAGTGATCTGCGGCATCGTCGATGAACTGGCTGGCCCGCTCGCCGGCGGATCGCGTGAATCGCTGATCACTTATGTGAAAGATCGGCCGGGGCACGACCGTCGGTATGCGATCGACGCATCGAAAATTGCATCCGAACTTCATTGGCAGCCTTCTGTTACGTTTGAGGAAGGCATCCGCCGGACGGTCTCCTGGTATTTATCTCATGCAGAGTGGATCAATCGCGTTCAGTCGGGTGATTACCGCCGTGAACGTCTGGGCATTGATGCATGACGGTTTTTTGATTCACTTACCAAAACCAGCAAGTGATGTGTATGATATATTTTAATATGTCATCCAAATAGATATTTCCTGCACAATTGCTGGCTGAGACATGAAAAAAGCGTTAATTTCCGGGATCACAGGCCAGGATGGTTCGTATCTGGCCGACTACCTCCTTTCACGTGGTGATTACGAGGTGCATGGGCTGGTTCGCCGGTCGAGCACAATCAACCGGCAGCGAATCGACCATCTTACGCGTAACCCCATTTTTTCAAATAACTTCCATCTGCATTACGCCGACCTTGGCGATGCCTCAAGCCTTCTTGCATCTGTTGAAAGTATCGAGCCCGACGAGATTTACAATCTCGGTGCGCAAAGCCATGTGCGCGTGAGCTTCGACCAGCCCATTTACACGGCAGATTGTGTCGGCCTGGGTGCCCTGCGTCTGCTCGAAGCAGTCCGGATTCTCAACCGCCGCAAGCCTGTAAGGTTTTATCAGGCATCAAGTTCTGAAATGTTTGGCGCGGCTCCGGCACCACAGGGCCCTGCAACCCCATTTCACCCACGCAGCCCATATGCCTGCGCCAAACTTTATGCCCACTGGCAGACGATCAATTATCGTGAATCGTACAACCTTTTTGCCTGCTCGGGAATCCTCTTTAATCATGAGTCGCCCAGGCGTGGCGAATCGTTTGTAACGAGAAAAATCACCCTCGCCGCCGGTCGAATCAAAGCGGGCCTTCAAAAAAATCTGGTCATGGGTAATCTCGACGCATGCCGCGACTGGGGCTTCGCCGGCGACTATGTCAAAGCCATGTGGCTGATGCTGCAACAGGAAAACCCTTCAGACTTCATCGTGGCCACGGGCGAAACCCACTCGGTTCGCGAATTTCTCGAACTCGCCTTCGGCGTGCTTGATCTGAACTGGCAGGACTACGTAAAATTCGACCAGAAGTTCATGCGACCTGCGGAAGTTGATGTTCTGCTTGGAGATGCGTCAAAAGCGAAGCAGGAACTTGGCTGGTCGCCTGAGGTGGACTTCAAAGGCCTGGTGAAAATGATGGTCGAGCACGACCTTGACCTTGCCTATCGTGAAAAACGTGCCCTGGAAAGCTGATCGCCCCCGCCCGGCTGCATGGCACGAGACGGTCATATAATTTCTGGTACCGTAAATGGTTACGAATAATCAGGCAGAAGCCTCGCGGCCGGTTTCAAAACCATCCAGAAGAAAATGGTTCCGGTTATTTTTCTATTTTTTACTGGTACTGGCGATTTTTCTTGTATCGGCACCGGTATGGGCACCCCCACTTTTAACCAGATTTGCTTTGAGCTTTCGGGTGAACAACCCGGAAAAATCTGATGCCATCTGTATTCTGCTTGGTGATTTTCGCGTCAGACCGCTGAGGGCTGCCGAGCTTTACCACCGAGGCTTTGCCGACCAGATTCTGATCGTAGATTATCCTGAAGACATGCTTTACGGCAGCCTTGAAAGCCAGTTGGCACAGGTGATGACGATGCGGGCCGGTGTGCCCCTTGAGAAACTCATTCTGATCAGGGGCAAAGTCACCAGCACCCGGGAAGAAGCCCGGTTTTATCGCGAGTATGCCGAAGAACATCAGCTGAAAAGCCTGCTCATCGTGACTTCGTCGTTTCACACCCGAAGAAGCCGCTGGATTTTTCAGAAAGTTTTTGCAGAATCAGATATAAAGTTATCCTTCGCTGCGGCCAGGCAGCCATTTATTGACGAAACCAACTGGTATCTGACCGACGAAGGCCTGGTCACCTACTTCTCTGAAACACTCAAAACCCTTTATTATTTTTTAAGGTACTGAAAGCTTCGTTTGAGGATCAGGATGAGCCGCCATTTTTAAGAACTTGTTAAGACCATAAAAAAAGCCAAATTGCCCTCGACAAATGCCCCGATTCCACATACATTTACGTTTAAAGATTTTCCAGGAAGGAAAGTCTCTCGAATGGATTCACCTCAGCGAGCTGCACCATGGACGCCAAGGCAGGCTATCGCGGTTACACGCATAAACCAGAAACAAATCGGCAGCCGAAGCCCCCTCACGCCATTTTCACCCAGCCGCTCAATGGAAACACGGTGATTGCGGGTGGTGGCCCTGCTGGCCTGACAGCAGCTTATGAGCTGACCCGCAAAGGTTTTACCTGTACGGTACTCGAGTCAGAAAAAGAACTGGTTGGTGGCATCAGCCGCACCGATAGCTATAAAGGCTATCGTTTTGACATCGGTGGCCACCGCTTTTTTTCAAAATCTGACGAAGTCAACCAGCTTTGGCAGGAAATTCTCGGCGATCATTTTCTAAAGCGACCAAGACTCAGCCGAATCTACTACAACCGTAAATTTTTTGACTACCCTCTCAAACCGGTCGATGCCTTTCTGAAGCTTGGCCCGATCCGTTCTGCGCATATTCTTCTCAGCTATTTCAAGGCGAGACTTTTGCCGCTCAAAAATGAAAAGAGCTTTGAGGACTGGGTTGTCAATCGCTTTGGCCGCAAGCTTTTTGAGACATTTTTCAAGGCTTACACCGAAAAAGTCTGGGGTATGCCAACTTCCGAAATCTCGGCTGACTGGGCCGCCCAGAGAATCAAGGGGCTCTCGCTTGTTAATGCCGTGACGAGTGTCCTTTTCAAGTCGTTCCGTAAATCAGGCAAAGGCGGCATTATTAAAACGCTGATCGATGAATTTCATTACCCGAAATTTGGTCCTGGTCAAATGTGGGAGGCCGCCAGAGACCACATTCGCCAGGGCGGCAACCAGGTCGCCATGGACTCGCGGGTTGTTCGCATTGAGCATGATGGTTCGCGGGTTTCCGCTTTTATCAGCCGCGATGTTAATGGAAATGAAACGCGCCACACCGGCCGGAATTTCATTTCAACACTGCCCCTGAAAAACCTGATTCAAGCCATGTGCCCGGCCGCCCCTGCCGAAGTTCAGGAAGCCGCGATGGCCCTGAAATACCGCGATTTTCTCACGGTTGTATTAATCGCTGACCAAGCCGATACATTTCCTGATACATGGATTTATGTGCATGACCCCGAGGTGAAGCTGGGCCGGGTTCAGAATTTCAAAAACTGGTCGCCACACATGGTGCCCGACCTCACTAAATCAAGCCTGGGGCTCGAATATTTCTGCTTTAAAGGCGATGGCCTGTGGAGTATGACCGACGAGCAGTTAATCGCCCTCGGAACGAAAGAAATTGCACAGATCGGCCTCGTTGATTCATCAAGAATCGTTGATGGGTGCGTTGTCCGAATGCCAAAAGCTTACCCGGTTTACGACGACGAATATCAGCAAAACGTCAGTATCATTCGCCGTTGGCTCTCAAATCTGGAAAACCTGCAGGTCGCCGGTAGAAATGGCATGCACAAATACAATAATCAGGATCATTCCATGATGACCGCTCTGCTGGCCGCTCGCAATATCATGGGTGCAGGGCCATTTGATCCCTGGTGCGTCAATACCGATGCCGAATATCATGAAGAAAAAATGGACGATCCTGCGGAAAACAAGGCCGTTGGTCGAATAGTGCCCCAAAAATTGGTGGCTGGCACCTGAACTGATTCTGACCGGTTAAAAGTCTATCAAACGCTTGTAGATATGATACAACTGCGCTGATTTATCATTCTCGTTGAAATGATCTAAAATAAATTTTGATGCAGCTTTACCCAGAGAATGGGCATATTTTTCATCAATAATCAGTTTTTTCATCGCCTTTACAAGTTGGTCTTGATCATTCATTTCCACAAGCAATCCCGTTTTTTCGTTTTCAATTAACTCGGGTATTGGCCCGATGTTGGTTGCAACACACGGCAACCCCACACCCATGGCTTCTGCCAGCGCAATGCCAAGCCCTTCAAATTTGCTCGGAAAAACAAACTGATCTGCCGCAGCCAGCCAATTTCCAATATCAGCCTGGGCACCAGTCAGGTGAATTCGATCTTTTGATGAAGCCTGTGATATTTGAATTTTTAATTTTGAAAGATAATTTGAATCGACCAGAGCACCGATAATCACAAGATTTAAATGAAATTCCGGAATTTCAGCACATAATTGATCGAAAGCTTCAACCAGCTCGATAAAACCTTTCTGATCCGTCACCCGACCAACACTGACGATGATTTTCGAGACATTGGCAATTCCCAATAGTTCTCTCTTGTTTTGTCGTGCATCAATTAATGTCGGCTTGATGTGTGTTAAATCAACAGGATTATGAACCACTTCCATTTTTTCATATTGAATTCGCAAGTGCTCGTGCACATGCCTGGCAACATAATGACTAACTGCAATAGAAATGGAATCGCAATTTCTGGCAGTTATTCCATCAAGCCATTTAATGAAATTCTGCTTCCATCGGGGGGCTGTAAAACTGGCTACGACCTGAGGATCATAATCCGAATTATGAAACGAGCTGATCACAGGAATTTTTGACAACCTGCCGGCCATTCTGCCGGCAATATTCGACCAGATCAGGTGTGAATGAACCAGACGTATATTTCGCGTTTTTATGATTTTTCTTAATCGAAAGATCGACTTGAGCAAATTCCGGGGGCCAGGCGATCCTGTACCAATCACTTCCACACCAATATCTTCCATAGCCTTTACCAAAAAAGTTTCCTGACATTTTCTATGCACATCACTTATATCTGTTAATACAACAATATGCTTAAATTCATTTTTCAACACCGGGTTTGAAAGATAGGTAACCAGCAGACGCTCAGCGCCGCCTGGCCCAAGCGTTTGAATCACATGCAATATGGATGGTTTTGATTGATCTTTCATTTCATTCAACGATATTTTTCCTGGATCTCATCCAAAGCCAGTTGTTCCAGCCTCGCTCCTCAAAAAAAGCATGACAAAGTGGTTCGTCAATCACCTTGCCGATTGCAAAACGGTAGTCATCCGATTTATCTACAAATTGCCATAATTCATAAGGCCATCTTGCATTCATTGTATAAATCTGTATTTCATGCGTTTCGGAAAATCTTGATAATAATAATGGCAGTGTATCATCTTCAGAACCCGGCGCACGACCATGTGTTTCAACCAGAATATCAGTAAATTCAAGTGAGGAAGCCTTTTGCTGGTCAAGTAATTGCATTTCATGGTAATCAATATCACAAAATAAAAATACTTTTTTTTCACTGCAAATGGAATTCAACTTCTCAGCACTCAGATAGTCCCCGACTTGTATTTGATCAGCCAATCCATTCACCTTCGCCATAAGCCGGCAATCATCTCTCGCAATTTCGCTGGTATCATAGGCCAAAACAAGCTTTCCAGTTATCATAGCCAGCCCACAGGCATGGTACCCCTCGGCACAGCCAACATCGATAATTAACTCGTAGTTTTCATTCTTTACCGACTCTAAAACAGGCCAGATTTCCATTTCATAGCTACCCAGCAGGCAATTTAAGGAAATACTGCTGCCATGTTTTAAGTATTTCATACCCTTGTATGGCCCGAACCTTACCCGGTATTCTCCATTAGTTCTCAAATCCCTTGCCGTTTTTTCCTTATAAAATGCAAATGCAGCATAGCATGAAAAAGGGGCCCTGATAAACCAGTAAACCAAGCGAAACAGAGGTGATTGCAATAATTTGTTGATTATGGTCTGCATAACGTTGATTTCTGTCGTTTGATGATTTACTCAGATGTCGGTTTCAATTGTATCCTGGCTGAAATCAAGCCTGTAGATTTTGAAAAGCTCTGTAAAAGCCCTGACAAAATCCCTTGATCTCAACTTGGTGCCGGCTATTTCTTCCCACCTGTCCAAAGGCATTTCATAAATCCGTTTCCCGGGCTCGCTGATCCGGTTCGATACTTTTATGCTAATCATATGTTTGATGATCTCAACGTCGAAAATCCATCGTGAAATAAATTTTCGCTGAAAAACCAGTTCCGTAGCCGCTTGGTTACGAAAAAACTTGGCCCCGCATTGGGTGTCATACACTGGTAGTTTCAAGATGATTGAAACCACTGTCGCAAAAATACGGCCAAGGTAATGACGAATCATTTTTCTCTTGATCACCCTGCCCAGCAGTTGCACGCGAGACCCAATCACCATCCAGAATTCGGGAAATTGGTGAAAAACACCAACTAATCGGGGCACAGCATCCAAAGGTGTCGCCAAATCCGCGTCTAGATAGCCGAAAAACTCAAATCCATCGGCCATAGCTTTTTGCATTCCCTGACGAACCGCCTCTCCCTTTCCCTGATTTTCCTTCAAATTTACGACATGAATCCGCTTTGATGGGTGTTCCGCAAGTTGCATCAGAATTTCAAGCGTATCATCGCGACTGCCATCATTCACAAAAATCAGAGAAACCCAATCATGATGTTCAACAAATTCAATGAACGACTCCCTCTGAATCCTCCTGGCCTCGTTAAAACAAGGCACGACAACGGCGCATTCATTCCTTCTCAGCATTTTTGAATTTCGTTTTTCATGATTCATGACTAGGCTCTCGAATTCAGTTAATATTGCATTATATCATAATGAAATATCGATTGATTGTTTTTCATCTGACTCACATGGAATCGTTTTGGAATTCAAAACCCGTCTCTTTCATGAACTCGCCTGAGGCTTACCGTTGGTAACAGGTTGCTAAGACTTCAGGCAAAGACTCTTAAGGTTAATGTAATATACTTATCAGGGGTTTGGCAAGAATCTCTGAAAATAACACCATTTTCGAATTTCAAATCCGCCCGACAGAGCTTTCCTGATGCTCAATCACTCTTTTTTTCGACAATCGATACAACACTCAGGCCCCATGGCAGCGACCGAAACCAGAAAAGCCGGTTTTCCATTCGCTGAAATCGGATCAACATCCGGTTTGCAAACTCCGGTAAATCCACATGCTGGGCTTCAGGAGCCGCATCTTTCGGCTTTTTTTTCTTCAACAGTCGCATCAGGGCCAACGGAAAAAGCAGCGAAAGGGCATAGCCATGATATTTCAGTGCCAGCCCGGCCGCCGCCACTCGCCTCCTGAGCAAGCCTGCCGTATATCTTCGCCTGTGCATCAGGGCCTCATCATGCTCGCTCCAGAGAAATTCAAAGGCGGGCACTGTAATAATCGCGAAGCCCGTTTTCTTTAAAACCCTTTGAAATTCCCTCAGTGCTGCACTATCGTCATCCAGATGTTCAATAATATCTGTTGCCACAATCACGTCAACAGACTCGTCAGCAAGCGGTATCAACGTGGCAGAACCTTTCAGAAGATTTTTTATTCCGCGTTTCTCACATGCCTCAAGTGCCAGTTTTGAAAAATCAAGGCCAACCACTTCCCCATGTTCACTCAATAGCCGGGCCGTCGCACCTGTACCACAGCCAATATCGAGAATCACAGGCCGATTGACTTTCAAAAATCGCTTCAGGTGACTCAAAACCAGCTCGCGACGGCTGACAAACCACCAGTCGCGATCTTCAACCCGATACATTTTTTCATATTCATTCAAATGCATCGTTGAATCACTCTCGTCCAGTCATGTTTTATGATTTCGCTGAAGAAAATGCTGGCCAGTTGCCACAACAGGGTCTTGATTTTATTTCAATCGGATGAGAACAGAAAGTGTGTGGCGAAAATGCAACTGAACCTTTTCGCCCTTCGATC
>JBJTRR010000577.1:0-6835 GCA_046076185.1 bacterium
ATGTTCGGCGTGCTTGGTCTCAATGGCGGAACAACGCGGAATATCTCAATAGCCAACAGCACCAGCCCGGCCGTCACTGGCGGCAGCAATGCCGTGATGAACACCACCGACCAGCGAGGCTTTACCTTAGAATCAAATGGCATTGGGGCGTTCGCCTATCAATCGACGATTGTCACAACGACACTTGACGTGATTAACCCCAGCGATGGCCTGACATCGCTGCGCGAGGCCCTGATCAACGCCAACCTGAACGCCTTTGCCAACAACAGACCGATCGAGACGATCACCTTCGCCCCGGCCCTGACAGCCACCGCCAACGCCACCATTTACCTGACCGACACGGCCAACGGCCCGCTCAGGATCAACATGGCGATGACACCTGCGAATGTCACGCCCAGCCTGACCATTCAGGGCCCGGCCGCCGGCGGATTTCTGCTCTTTATCAACGGCAATAACGGCACGTCGGGCATTTTCAATATCAACACCCCGGCCAATATTTCCAACATCTCTCTGACATCCGCCAACGGCGGCGGCCTGACAAACGGCGGGGCCATTTACAGCAATACGACACTCGTGCTTGACAGAGTCACAATCAGCAATGCCACGGCCTCTCAGGGGGCGGGCATTTACCAGACGGGCGGCTCGCTGTCAATCAGTCAGGGCACGCTTGGCAATGCCATTTATGCCGCAGGTGCCACAAGCGTCACAGCCAACGGCAGCAGCATTTCCGGGCTGACGGCTGTCGGCGGATCAGGCCTGACGATGAATAACGGCTCGCTTGGCGGCCTGACGGCAACCGGCGGCGTGATGACGCTGAATAATGTCAGCATGAGCGGTGCGGTGAATGTCTCGGCCGGTGCCAGCCTGGCAGTGAATAATGGCTCGCTTTCAGGGCTGGCGGTTTCAGGTGCGAATGTTGTCAGCATCACCAACTACAACGGTTCGATCGCCTTGCCGAACATCACGGCCAACAGCCTCACGGTGAACCTGACCCAGGGCAATATTTCGCAGGCAGCCGGCACGAATCTGGTTGTCTCGGGAACCTCAAATTTTGTGGCCCCCGGCAATATCACGCTTGATGGTTCGCCCAACAACTTTGCCACCCTGCTGGCCAGCGGCAATGTGGTGAGTGTGAATGAGACGGACAGCATTACACTTGCCGGAGTGACTGCACCCGGCGGGCTGACCTTGAATGGCAGCACCACCAACAGTTGCATTACAGTGACAGGGGCGATTAACACCAGCGGCGGCACGGGCGGCGTGACACTTGTCGGCCGGAACATTCAGGTCACTGCCAATATCACGGCGAACACCGGCAATATCGCCCTTTACGGCAATGGCGGCGGAGTTTATCAAACAGGAACTTTTGACGGCGTAAACATCACCGGCCCGAATGTGAATGTGACGAGCACAAGTGGCAATATCACGCTGGATGGGCGTGCTTCGGCCGGCGCAAATTTATCTGGCCTTAGTCTCAATCAGGCCCTTCTGCAAACCGGTGGATCGGGCGGGATCAACCTGACGGGTGTCAGCGGCAACGGCTCCGGTGTTCTGGCCACCGGGATATATGGCTCTGGGATCACTGTTTCAGCCGCCAATGGCTCGATCAACTTCAATGGTATCTCCCAGGGAACCGCCAACGACTCGACGGGTATTTATCTGGGTCTTGCAACAACTGTAACAACCACAGGCACGGGCAACCTGTCAATCACCGGCAACGCCGCAAATGGCACTGATTTCGCCTGTGGTGTTTATGTCGATAATTCGACGCTTGTCACCGGCAATGGCACACTGACAGTGTCGGGCACCAGTTTTGGCTCAGGCACCGATTCTTCTGGCGTTTTCCTGTATTTAAGTTCCATAAACACCACGGGCACTGGGAATCTCGCGATCACCGGCAACGCAGTCACTGGAACTGATTTCATCTCGGGCTTGGTCGTTTCCGGTTCCACTGTCAGCACCGTGAATGGTACGCTTGTCGCCTGTGGTATCAGTTCCGGCACAGGGGCTGGTGCTTATGGCGTGGTTCTGGTTTCAGGTTCCAGTGTGAACACCACCGGCTCTCTGGCCACGATGAGTGTCACGGGCACAACACCCGGCAACACAACCGCTGGAATGGGAATTTCCATATCTAATGGCACCATCCGCTCAATTGCCACGCCCATTGCCATCACTACCAATACCCTGAACATCAACACAACTCTTGGTTTTGTGAACCTGACAAATGCCGGATCACTGACCATCCAGACCCTCGGCTCGGGAATCAATCTGGGCGGGGCCGATTCGTCAACCGTACTTGGCCTGACAAGTGCCGAACTGAACCAGATTACCGCCGGCTGCCTGACCCTGAACGCAACGACGGGTGTCGTCACACTCACCAATAATATTGATCGTTCCAATGCAACGCTGGGCACGAACCTGACTCTGCTTTCCGGCGGGGCAATCACCCAGACCGGCGGCAATTTTGTTGTCAGCGGCAGCTCAAATTTCGTGGCAGGCGGCTCGGGCGCGGCCGGCAACATCATTCTGGCCAACGCCAGCAACAATTTCGGCACAGTCACAGCCTCAGGCACGAATATCACCATCGCCGACAGCTCGGCCCTGGCTCTTACAAGTCTCACAGGCAATGGCACCGTTAGCCTGACCGCTTCCGACCTGGCCATTAACGGGAATGTCACGGCCACCCTGGCAGGCTCGGTGCTGCTTTTGCCCACCGCGGGTACGACGATTGACATTGGCACCAATTCGGCCGGCAACTTCGGCCTGACAGGCAGCGAAGTCAATTACATTACTGCCGGTTCCCTGACCATTGGCAGCTCTGCCGGCGGGCCGATCATCAGCACCGGCACGGTTGACCGCACCGACACCACGCTGGGCACGAACCTGACACTGCTGGCAGGCGGCCCGATCACGCAGACGGGCTCAGGCACTGTGTTGGTCGGCAATAATGCGAATATTGTTTCCTATGGTTCAGGCACAGGCGGCAATATTACACTTGCCAGTTCGACAAACAGCTTTACGAATGTCACAACATCGGGCTCGAATATCACACTTTTCTCAACCGACAACCTGAATCTGACACAGGTCGCAGCCACGGGCAGTGTGGTCATCACCGTGCCCACCAGCGGCAAGCAGATCAGCGTGACGGGGCCGATTCAGGGGCCGACAGGTGTCACACTCACGGGCCGGAATATCATAGTCACCAACAACATCACCGCAACCACCGGCAATATCACGCTTGATGGCGACGGCGGCGGCAGTGCCCAGTCTGGTAGTTTTGAAGGTGTGGCCATCATCGGCCCCGGCGTCAATGTCAATTCCACCAGCGGCAGCATCGCCATCAGCGGCCTGGGGGCTGACAGCACCAATTTTTATGGCGTGAATATCACCTCAGCCAGCGTGAGCACGGGCAGTAGCGGTGCGATCAGCCTGACGGGCGGCAGTTCAGGTGCATCGTCGGGCGGGCCGGCCGTGGGCATTAACCTGAGCGTGGCCTGCCTGACAACATCGAGCGGCAATCTCTTGCTCAACGGTTCGGCGGGCGGCTTTGGCTCGAACCGGGTGGGCGTGTGTCTGACAAACGCCAATGTCTCCGTCACCGGCACCGGCTCGCTTTCCGTAAGCGGCTCGGCAGCTGGGTCTGACAACAACACGGGCGTGCTTCTGGCAGGCAATGCCTCGCTGACGACTGTCGGCGGATCAATCTCATTGTCTGCCAACTCATCGGCCTCGGGCCTGAATATTCAGGGCCTTTCGATGGGCAATGCCACGGCCATTCGCTCAACCGGTGGCGGCAATATTACAATTGACACAAGCGTTCCGACATCCATCGGCTCAGGCTTCGGCTTCAATTCGGCCAATGCTTCGGCCCAGGTGTATTCAAATGGCGGCCAGATCAACATCAACGCCAGCCGGGTAAACCTGGTGGGCACAGTGAATGCAACCTCGGCCGGCAATGTGACGATCACGCCCGATGGTGCGAACCTGGTGCTGGGCAACGGCACTGATTCAGGCAGCAATCTGGCCCTTTCACAGGCTGAACTGAGCCAGATAACCGCCGGGCTTCTGACACTTGGCGACCGATCAACGGAGAATGTGTTGATCACCAGCAACCTGACATGGGGATCAAACCTGACACTTGTATCGCCTTCGCTGGATTCTAGTAACCTCTCAGCCGATCTGCACAATTACACGCAGCCGCCTTACAATATCACGGCGACGGGCAATATTACAATTGAAGGTGGTTTCAATCCGTTCCTGGTGACCAATCTCAATAATGCAGGCCCTGGCTCGCTGCGATTCGCCATTGAAAGTGCCGCCGCCACGGCCGGTAACGACACCATCACCTTCCAGGCCTTGCTGGGCAACAGCACAATTCTGCTGACCAGCCCGATTGAGATCAATGACCCGCTGGGTGAAAGCATCACTGTCACGGGTCTGGCCAGCTCGCCGCTGACCCTTTCGGGTGCCAACCAGACCGGGCTTCTGAGCGTGCTGACCAACGCCACCATCAGTAGCCTGAAATTCAGTTATGCCAATGGCGGACAACTGACAAGTGGCGGGGCTATTTATGTTGACAACACCTGCCTGACTCTCGAATCGGTTGAGTTGTCGCTGAATAACGCCAGTTCCGGCAGTGGCGGAGCAATTTATGCCTGTGGCACCGGCTCGGGCAGCCTTCTGACGATTGCCAATTCCACCTCCGCCAACAACACAGCCGCCAACGGCCCATCGGTTTATCTCAATGGCGGCGACACCATTCTGACGAATGTCACCATGGGCAATGCCATTTATGTCGATAACCAGGGCAACCTGACATGGATTCGCGGCCAGATCAGCCCGGCACTCGACTTCCAGAACGGCTCGCAGCTTACGGTGAGCAACTACGGCTCGTCGCTGACCCTGGGCCAGATCAACGCCAACTCTGTTACGGTGAATGTGACCAGCGGTGCCATTCTGCAGGCCTCAGGCCGCAATATTACCGTCAGTGGAGCAGCGAATCTCGTCTCGACCGGCAATATCACGTTGAATAACGCCACCAACAATTTCAGCACCCTGAAGGCAACCGGAACCAACCTGACGATTGGCGAACTTAATAACATTACGCTGACCAACACGGCCATCAGCGGTACGGTGAACCTGACTGCGGCCAATCAGGCTTATGTCACAGGCAGCTTCAGCCCGGCCAATACGGTTGTCAGTGGCGGTGATCTGCTTGTGAATTCCACGCTGTCAACCAATCTGACCATTACCGGCGGCACGGCGAATGTGGTGGCAGGCGGCAGCGTGACTGGTGCAACCGTTGTTAACGGTGGAAACCTTGTCTCCAACGGCACATTCAATTCTCTGACAATCAACACAGGTGGCACGCTGGTCACAACCAGCACGGGCTCAGTTGTCAGCGGTGCTTTGACATTTGCCTCGGGCTCGGTGTGGAACGCTTCAGGGGCAAGCCTGACTGATTTCAGCAGGATAACCGCTGGTGGAAATGTCACCATCAATTCAGGGGCCAACCTCTCGCTGATGGTGCCGGCCAACATGGTTTATTCTGATGGGCTGACGCTTGTCAACAAGACCAGTTCAGGGCCGATTACACAAAGTTCGGGCTTTTCCAATCTGGCCCAGGGCACGAAGTTTACCAGCAACAACACAGCCTTGCAGGTCAACTACAATGGTGGTTATGGCAATTATTCGATCAATTCGTCGGGCAACGACCTGATTGTCCGCGTAGCGACGACCCGCATTTCCGTAACATCGCCCAATCTCACCACCACGGCCAATTCGGCCTTCGCCGGCGGCCTGAATTTCCGGGCCCTGGGTGGCACAAACAATGATATCCCTGTGGCCAACGCGCCGGTGACGGTGATTCTGCCGACAGATGTCACAAACTCGAATACCGCTTCAGGCCGGTTTGATTCCGGCAATATGTCAAACCGGTCGATCACGCTTTATACTGACAGTAACGGCAACATCGCACTGCCGGTCTGGTCGAATAACAACCCAGGCCCATTCCAGGCCAATATCACACAAGTCGATGACACATCGATTTACAATTATCCTTACCTGGGCGTGATTGGCGTGGCGGTGCAGCAGCAGTCGATCAATCGGTCGTTTGTCAGATACATGGATGTGGTTTTGAGCAGTGCCAACCTGACAACGCTGAACTATAGCACGGCGAACTTCCTGGCGAACTTTACGCTGAAACGCACCCAATCAGCCAGTATCTCGGGCGGGGCGAATATTACGGACACGACCGATTATCTCTCGGGTGGTCCGGCTACACCAAGCATTTATACGACGCCCGTTGGCTTTAAGGTTGACTTCGGCACCAACGGGCTTGGCAATCAGCCATCATCGGCGGTTTATGATGGTGTTTACCAGCTTGCGAATAAGGCTAACGCCACGGCCGTGCCATCGAACGCACCATACACCTTCCACCGGTTGCTGGGCGATGCCAATGGCGATGGAGTGGTTAATGCCCTTGATACGAACCTGGTTCAGACGGTGCTGACAACGCCACCGTGGCGATACCAGAATGCGTCGAACCTGACTTTTGTAAACGGTAATATGAGTGTATCGAGTGTCAACCCAGTGGCGGCTTATAACTGGGTGGGCGACCTGAACGGCGATGGCAAGATCAATTCGCTTGATCTGAACCTGGTGACCTTGCAAAAGGGCCGCCGGGTGAACTACACACGTAAGGTGACGTGATTTCCGTTTATTTCAAATTCATCATGGTCTGGTTCCTACCAGGCGAAAAGCACTGGCATGGTGCCACGCCAGATATAGCCATGACACATGTCGCCATTCAGGAAGAACTTGATGGCAAAACGAC
>JBJTRR010000578.1:0-1017 GCA_046076185.1 bacterium
GGCGGGCCAAGCGGAGTCTCTCACGGTGTTTAAGATTGGCGTGATTGCGGGCGACGGAGTTGGCCCCGAGGTGGTTCACGAAGGGGTGGAAACACTCAGGCTGGTGGCCGAAAAAGAAGGCTTCGAGCTGGAATTTGTGAATTTTGATCTGGGTGGTGAACGCTATCTTCGCACCGGTGAAGTTCTGCCCGCTGAAGAGAAGGCCGCCCTTTCACGCTGCGACGCCATTTTGCTGGGTGCCGTGGGCACGCCCAAGGTGCCGCCTGGCGTGCTGGAACGCGGGCTTCTGCTTGACTTGCGATTCTCGTTTCAGCAGGCTGTAAACCTTCGCCCAATCAAGCTTTACCCAGGTGTGGCCACGCCTTTGAAGGATGCCACGCCCGAGAAGATTGACATGGTGGTGGTGCGTGAAAATAACGAAGATCTTTATGTCGGTGCGGGTGGTTTTGCCCACAAGAATACGCCTGAGGAAGTGGCGATTCAGACATCGATTAACACGCGGGCCGGGATTGACCGGGTGCTGCGTTATTCGTTCGACCTGGCCCGCCGGCGTGGTGCCGATCGTGTATTTGCCGGCCTGACTGACGCCGAAAAGGCCGCCGGCAAGAAGGGGCGGGTGACGATGGTGGCCAAGACCAACGTGCTGACCTTTGCCCACGACCTGTGGCAGAGGGCCTATAACGACATGGCCGCCCAGTATCCTGAAATTGCGACCGATTATAATCATGTGGACGCCTGCTGCATGCACATGATTAAGGTGCCGCAGCGGTATGACGTGATTGTGACGACCAACATGTTCGGCGACATCATCACCGACCTTGGTGCGGTGCTGCAGGGCGGCCTGGGTGTGGCCGGGTCGGGTAACATCAACCCTGGCAAGACGTTCCCGAGCATGTTCGAGCCTGTGCACGGCTCGGCCCCGGATATTGCGGGTAAAGGCATAGCGAACCCGATTGCCACGTTTTTGACGGTGGCGATGATGCTTGACCACCTTGGTAAGGCGGCCGGGACAGAGAG
>JBJTRR010000579.1:0-5981 GCA_046076185.1 bacterium
TCACCCTGCCGCCGGCCCAGCCCGGTTTTGAACACCCGATCGACCGCATTGTGAAGGCCTATTGGGACAAAAACAAGGTTAGCGTGCCGCCGGTCTCTGACGACATCACCTACATTCGCCGCGTTTACTGGGATCTCGTCGGCCTTCTGCCACCGATCACCGAAGTCGAGAAATTCCAGAAGGATACCGACCCTGCCAAGCGGGCCCTGCTGGTGCGCAGGCTGCTTGACGACCGCCCCGCCTATGCCGACAACTGGCTGAGCTTCTGGAATGACCTTCTGCGAAACGACTACAAGGGCACGGGCTTTATTGACAGAGGCCGCATTGCCATCAGCAAATGGCTTCATGAATCGCTGCTGACCAACAAGCCCTACGACAAATTCGTGCACGAGCTGATCAGCCCCACGCCTGAAAGCGAAGGCTTTGTCTATGGCATTCAGTGGCGTGGCCGGGTCAATGCCAGCCAGGTGCGTGAAGTGCAGTTCGCCCAGAATGTCGGCCAGGTCTTTTTCGGGGCCAACCTGAAATGTGCCAGTTGCCACGACAGCTTTATCGACAAATGGAAGCTTGACGACGCCTATGGCATGGCCGCCATTGTGGCTGAAAATCCGCTTGAAATCAACCGCTGCGACAACCCGACCGGCAAGAAGGCCCAGCCCCGGTTCATGTTCCCCGAGCTTGGCACGATTAATGCCTCTGCCACGAAGGCCGAGCGACTGAAGCAGACGGCCGACCTGGTGGTTCATCCGGAAAACGGCCGCTTCCGCCGGACGATTGTCAACCGTATCTGGCACAAAATGCTGGGCCACGGCCTGGTGCACCCGGTTGACGCTATGGGCACGCCGCCCTGGAGCGAAGACCTGCTCGACTATCTGGCCAATTACCTTGTCAGCCAGGGGCACGATTTGAAGGCCCTGATGGCCCACATTGCCACCAGCCGGGCCTATCAGGCGGTGTGCAGCCCCCATTCTGAAAATGTCGCAGTGGAAGATTATGTCTTCAATGGGCCCGAGCTGAAACGCCTGACAGCGGAACAGTTTATGGACTCCCTCTGGACGATCACCGCCACTGGCCCCGACAAACCTGTCGCCCCGGTCACGCTGGCCACGCCTTCGGCCGATTCACCGACCCATGGGCCAAAAGTGCGTGCTGCACTGATGGATAGCGACGCCCTTCAACGCAGCCTTGGCCGCCCCAATCGCGAACAGGTGGTCACACAGCGGGGCGAGGTGCTCACCACCCTGCAGGCCCTTGACCTTGCCAACGGCCCGAAGGTGGCCGATATGCTCAAAACCGGCGCGGCAAAAGTGCTGGAAAAGAAGCTGAAAACCGATGGTCTGATTGACAGCCTTTTCCGCGACGCCCTTTCGCGACCGCCAAAGGCCAACGAGCGTGCAACGGCTCGAGAGATTCTGACCGATTCACCGACGGCCGATTCGGTCGCCGACCTCATCTGGGTGCTGGTCATGCTGCCTGAATTCCAGATTGTCCGCTGAAAATGGGTCGTGCCCCGCAATCGTGCATATAATTCAAACAACAGGACCGTTCAGACAGAGGAATGAAAATGAACACAGAAGCTGAAATCCGCCGTCTTTTCTCGCGCCGCGACATCTTGAAAACAGCCTCGGCCGCCTCGCTTTCGATGCTGGCGGCCGGCCAGCCGCAGCTTTTCGGGGCTGATGGCCTGAAGCCCAAAACCCCCAAGCCGACGGCCGACACGGTCATTCTACTGTGGATGGGCGGCGGCATGGCCTCGCCTGACACATTCGACCCGAAGCGATACGAGCCTTTTGAAATTGGCCTGCCGGCTGAAAAGATCCTTTCGACATTTCCTGCCATCAATACAAATGTCGATCATATCAAAATCACCCAGGGCTTTGAAAACGTGGCCGGGGTGATGGACAATGCCACGCTCATTCGCTCGCACGTGGTGGCCGACCTTGGCAACATTCTGCACTCGCGGCACCAGTATCACTGGCACACGGGCTATGTGCCGCCGCAGACGGTAGCGGCCCCTCACATCGGTAGTTGGATCTCGCGGCTTCTGGGGCCTGTCAATCCCGCCATTCCGGCCTTTATCAACATCGGCCAGCGTCTTGAAGGCAATGGCGAGCAGGAAGAGCTGAAGGCCTTCACCACGGCCGGTTTTCTCGGCAGTGAATATGGCCCGTTTAATCTCCCCTTCCCTGAAGATGCGATTTCGGCCGTGCAGCCGCCAAAGGGCATGTCGAAGGACAGGTTTGAAAGCCGCCAGCGGGCCCTGAAGTCGCTGATCAGGGAAAGCCCTCTGGCAGATGTCGCAAGCGATTATCATCAGGAATCGATGCTTCGCTCGATTGACAACGCGCACCGGCTTTTAAGCTCGAAGGATCGCGACGCCTTTGACCTTTCCAAAGAGCCAAAAGACTCGTATGACAGATATAATACAGGCCGGTTTGGCCTGGGCTGTCTGCTGGCCCGACGATTGACTGAGGCGGGTGCCCGCTTTATTGAAGTGACGACCGAATACGTGCCATTTTTTCACTGGGACACACACGAAAACGGCCACGACACCTATGCCCGCATGAAGCGTGAAATCGACAGGCCGATTGCCCAGCTCGTGAAAGACCTGGACGCCAAGGGCCTGCTTGACCGCACCCTGATTGTGCTGGCCACCGAGTTCAGCCGCGACATGATGATTGAAGGCGTGCCAGGCAGTGCCGCGAAGGATCAGTCGCGGGCCAAGTCTGAGAAGATGGAAAAGCCGATTCAGTATGGCCTGCACCGCCATTTTACCGGGTCAGGATCGATCCTCATGTTCGGCGGCGGCATGAAGAAGGGCTACCTGCATGGTGAAACCGCACCCGAGCGGCCATTGGTGACCATCAAAGACCCCGTTTCGATCACCGACATTCATTCCACCATTTACACCGCCATGGGCATTTCGCCAGCAACGATGTTTGAAATTGAAAAACGACCGTTCTACACCACGCCTGACGGCAAGGGCCAGCCTGTCAAACAGCTTTTTGACAAGCCTGTCTGACGCAAGTCATTGGGGGTGATTTGCCCGGGAATTGTATTGGAATGATCCAGATGCAATTCCCGGCGATCTTTCACTTGTCAGTTTAAATTACAGGAAATACAAAATATAATGAAATCGCACACCGAATATCTCTCGTTTAACATCAATGCCCGCATGGGTTTCCAGAATATTACGCCTGCGATTGAAGGCATTGTTCACAAAAGTGGTGTGGCGGAAGGGCTGGTGCTTGTGAATGCCATGCACATTACGGCCAGTGTTTTCATTAACGATGACGAGCCGGGCCTGCATGATGATTACAAAAGGTGGCTTGAGGCACTGGCCCCGTTTGATGCATCGCCCCAGCGGTACTCTCACAACCGTACGGGAGAGGATAATGCTGATGCCCATATGAAAAGGCAGGTGATGGGCCGGGAGGTGGTGGTTGCCATTACAAAAGGAAAACTTGACTTTGGCCCGTGGGAACAGATCTTTTACGGCGAATTTGATGGCTGCCGCCCCAAGCGGGTGCTTGTGAAGGTGATTGGTGAATAAGCCTGAAAAGTGTTGGAAAGTTCTGCCAGTTGCCACCGTTTTATGTTATATTGGATTATATCTGCCCTGAAATGAAATCAGTCAATCGTCAGATTTGTCCGACAGATACACCCATGAGCTTCATTCACCGCCTTTTTTCACTTCGTGCCATGTGTTGCCTGATGATATCGGGCTGGGTGCTGGCCTGTTTGCCAAATGTTTTGGTGGCCGAAGATGATGCGGCTTTTTTTGAGCGGGAGATTCGCCCGATATTTGTCAAACGCTGTGAATCGTGCCATTCGGCTGCCAAATCCAAAACCAGGGGCGGGCTGGCACTTGATTCGGCGGAAGGCTGGAAGAAGGGTGGCGAGCACGGCCCCGCCGTGGTTCCCGGCGACATAGCCGCCAGCCTGATCCTGAAAGCTATTACTTATAACGACGACGAACTGCAGATGCCGCCTGAGGAGAACGGTGGCAAGTTGCCGGCCATTGAAATCGCCCGGCTGACCGATTGGGTGAAGCGGGGGGCTTTTGATCCTCGCACTGCGAATGTGGCCAGAAGGGGCGGGCTGACGGAAGATGAAATCAGGAACTGGTGGTCGTTTCAGCCACTGGCTTCAGAAGCATTGAAGCTGCCGCTGGAAAATCCGTCGAATGTCATTGATCAACTGATTGACAAGCGTCTGGGCACAGCTGGCCTCCAGCCGGCCGGTGCGGCCGATCGCCGCACGCTCATTCGCCGGGCCAGTTACGACATCACCGGCCTGCCGCCTTCAGATCGTGATGTTGCCGCATTTCTGGCGGATGGTTCACCGCAGGCCTTTGACAATCTGGTAGAGAAGCTTCTGGCCACGCCGCAGTATGGCGAGCGATGGGGCCGCCACTGGCTTGACGTGGTGCGATATGCCGACACAGCCGGCGAAAATACCGATCACCCTGTCGCCGATGCCTGGCGATACCGCAACTGGGTGATCGACGCTTTCAACGACAATATGCCTTACGACCGCTTTGTGCGTGAGCAGGTTGCCGGCGACCTTTTACATAAGCAGGATTCGGGCGATGCCTTTGCCCGTGGCCTGGTGGCGACCGGTTTTCTGGCTATTGCCCGGCGGTTTGACCACGACAGCGACAAGCACATGCACCTGACGCATGAAGACGCGATTGACACCATGGGCAAGGCTTTTCTGGGTCTTTCAGTCGCCTGTGCCCGCTGCCACGACCACAAATACGACCCGATCTCGGCCAGCGATTATTATGCCCTTTATGGCATTCTGGAAAGCTCGCGGTTCTCGTTTCCCGGCTGCGAGGCCAAGCAGAAGCCGCGAGACATGGTGCCTTTGCAGCGGCCTGAGGAATGGGCCCGCACTGTGGAACCGTGGGAAAAAACCATGGCCCGGATGGATGGCGAACTCAAGACAATTGACAAAGAGCTTGCGGAAGCCGCAGCAGCACTCAATGGCCTACCCGCCGGTTCGGCACGAACAGTGGCTTCAGGGGCTGTGCCGGAGGGCGGCTGGCAAATCCTGGCCGGCGAGAAATCGCCGAAAGTTAAGGTTAAAGCGGGTGAACTGCTGCTACTGACAATTGACCCGGCCGGGAACTACGGGGCCGACACCACAGCCATCGACTGGAAAATCAGCCAGCCAGGCGGCACGCGGGCGTGGGATTTGACGACGGATGTCATTGGAGATTTTCTGTCAGCCAATCCTCATCCGGCGTCGAATGATAGCGAGGCAGCCTGGGTTTTTCTTGATGCCCGTAATGAGATGATTTCTCTGCTGCCCGACCGGGCCACAGGGCTTTCCGGAAATAAAAATCTGCTGGCGTGGCGTAAGGGTGAAAACCCAGCCGTTTTTGTGAATACGTCTGACAAACCCGAGAAGGTGTGGACGACCTTGGCAGCAAAGTCGCTGTATGTGCATCCTGCGCAGGATGGGCCGGTGGCCATTGGCTGGGCCAGCCCGATGGATGGCGAAATTGAGATGACCGGGCGGGTGGCTGATGCCCACAACGGCGGGCCCAACGGGGTGAACTGGCGATTGACACATATCGCGGCTGATTTCAGGCCCGTGCTGGCGAAGCTGGGCAAACTGGCAGACAAACGTCAGGCAGTGGCACGCCAGCGTGAAGAACTACTGGCAAATTCACCACCGCGAGAACAGGCCTATGCGGTGATTGATGCAGAAAAACCTGTGGATACGAAGCTGCACCTGCGGGGCGACCCGGAGAAGCCAGGCGATGTGGTGCCCCGGCGATGGCTTGAGCTTTTTGGCGGCGAGAAAGTCTCGCCTGGGGCGGGGAGTGGCCGCCTGCAACTGGCCCGGTGGCTGACCGATGCGAAAAACCCGCTGATTTCAAGGGTGGTTGTGAACCGGGTCTGGCAATACCATGTTGGCAGGGGTCTGGTGGCGACGCCGAACGATTGTGGCATGCGGGGGCAGAAGCCAAC
>JBJTRR010000580.1:0-1294 GCA_046076185.1 bacterium
CCACATGGTCATCTCGCATGGACTTGCCCAGCACCCAGGCGAATCGCAGGCCATTGATCGACTCATCCGCCTGAAACGGAACACGTGTCAGGGCTTCAAGTGTGGTGCCATCGGGGCTTGCCCAAAGGATTTTTGACTCTCTTCGCAGTGGAAACGTGCTGCCATCAAACGCCTGCGGCAGCCCGAATCGAAAGCCCATCCGCCGTGCCAGCAGCGGCTGGGCTGGATAAAGGGCAAAATGGCGGTGAAAAAGCGTCTCGACACTACGGTCGTCCATGCGTCGGCGATAAATCGCATCCCCTCGTCGATAAAGTGCCCGAACACTTTCCAGCGGCAGCAGGTGCTCAGGCTCCTCAGCCGCAGGCCCACCGGCCAGATCGAGCCAGCCGCCATCAACACCTTGCCTGATCCTGTCAAGTGTCTCAGGTGAATTCTCGGCCAGCTTATCCAGCACATTCGCCGCACCCAGCAGAGTCTTTGGCGATTCATCGCAAAGTGTCAGCGACAAATCTTCCGGGGCCGTATCAACGTGTGTCAAAATCAGGTCGAGCAGGTAAGAATCAACCGGGTAGAATCGCTCTCTGGCCCGCAGAAGCACTTCAAAGGCGGCCCTGAGATGATTTTCAGCCGCCGCGAAATCGCCAGCCTTCCAGTACCTCACACCCGATAGAGTCTCGTTGTTCAGGTCGTCGTGGTTGATCACATCCACATGCCCGAGAGCGACGGATGTCGAATGCAGCCAGAGCCTCGCCAGGCCAAGGGCCTGAAAGTCGTCAATCAGTTGTCGTCTCGATTCAAATTCATCGGCAATGTCGTTGCCGCGCACTCGCCTCAGAAGCTCAGCCAGTGATGAATTTTCGTCCTCGCTGATGACCACCACAGGCGACTGGCAGTCTTCCGCCTGATTGATGAAAGATGTCGGCAATTGGTCGAGCAACCGGCCAGGAACCAGAAATGCCGAGTTCTCTTCAGGCGTCTGCGGGTCGAAAATTGGACCACGGAATTTTGGCAGCTCGCACAGGTGTGAAAGAACTGCCGGATGCCACGCCATGAGCCATGTGCGGAAGATCGCGTCTCCCGTCGGGCCATCCAGCGAATCTTTCGGGTCTGCTTCCAGCGAATCCATCAGCACCACAAGCCGCCGCCCGCTGAAAACATGAGTTGGCTCGGCTTGATCCGTGGTTTCGGGTTTCGTTGATTCGGCCTGAAAGTCTTCGCTCATTTGATCCGCCTGATCTGTAAAAAATTTCCTGAAATCAGGCTCCAAGATCGCTCCGCAGCCGGGCCAGGTCGG
>JBJTRR010000581.1:0-2798 GCA_046076185.1 bacterium
CTTGTTTCAAGCCATTTCCCAAGAGTAACCATTAGGAGAATGATTATTCCGTCGGCCAGAAAATGGGTCTGCGGATGCTCTGGAATCATGGTCATCCATGTGCCATACATCAATGCAACCAAAGACCCCATGGCCACAAGAGTGTCCATATTGGTAGAGCCTTTTTTCAGCAGACTGATTGCATTTCGAAAATACGGCAGTCCAACGACAATAGTGGTTACAAATGCAAGCAAAACAGGGTCGGCTCGCTGAGCAATAAATCTTAAATCATGGTGGCCAGAGCCGTGAGAGAGCAAAATCGTTGGAAGCCCAAGCAAAAAGCCTGCAAGAAGACGATTACGCCAGCCACGAATTCGGTCGTGCCTGTCTCGTCGCAGAGAATCTGCCTCTTCCGCAAGGCTCAGGCCAGACTCTTTTTTCACCATGTCATAGCCGGCGTCTCGAACATTGCGTCGCAACAAATCAAGCCGGGTTGTTTGGGGATCAACTACGACTTTGGCTCGCTCTGTCGCCAGATTCACTACCGCCGAGGAAACTCCGGGTGTGCTTTTGAGAGCATTTTCCACTCGTAAAACACAACTGGCACAATGCATGCCCGAAATGGCGAGATCCCATGATTCACTCCCACCCTGCACCGCTGGCTCTATGACGTTTCCCGAATTTGTCGAATCTGGAGTCTTCTCGGTTTTTGGCAGGTCCTGAAGGATATTTAAGCTTGGCAAAACTGATTTTGCACCGTGTTCTGAATCGATTGTTATCGAATTAAGAACAGGCAGTTTTATTTGAGAAATTGTATTTTGGTTTGAATCTGTGATCAAATCTGAAGAGGTGAAATGTGAAGGATATCCGGCATCTGTCAGTTTTTGAATAATATTTGTGCGTACCGATTCATCTGGAGCCTGTTTCCACTTAATTTTTCCGGTGTCAGGAAGGCTGACAGAGGCAGACATGACTTCCGGATTTTCTTCAAGCAGACGGGTGACTTTGCCAACACAATTCTGGCAGGTCATGCCTTTGATGACGAGAGTATCAACAATTTCCTGATCATGCATTTATGGCTCGTCTGGCTTTGAAATGGCTATGAAAAGTAGCAAAGCGGTTAAGGCTTCTTGATGATGAAAATCTATTCACTCATATGAAAATACAATGCCCCTGTCAAAAACAGGGGCACTTTCACTGAATACAATTTCATCAGTCTGGTGAAATTATTTGATGCCGGATGGCAGTTCCTTAACTTCAATCTTGCGGATTTTAACCACACTGCCCGGATCGTGCTGCTGGAAGCCGAAGTGGCCTTCTTTCCAGGCTGGGTTGAAATCCTGGTATTCGTAAAGCAGTTCACCATTGACACGCACCTTAATGCGGGTAATGGTCTTGCCACGATACATAACGTCCTGCACTTCCACTTCTTCAGTATAGAATTCGTCAGGCTTGTGCGGGGCCTTCATCAGGTGAACCATGGTGTAAAGCGAGCCGGTTTTGATCGGATCGCTGTGCGTGGCATTGATCTGAACTTCATAGCCCTTCGAAAAATCGCCATTAGGGTCGGCAGGCGTGCGGAAGTACATGCCTGAATTACCTTTGTCGTTGATACTGATTTCGGCCCGGAAAATGAAATTCTTATAGCTGTTGGGGCTGTAAAGCATAGAGGCCTGGCCCGAACCGACGATCATGCCGTCTTTGACTTCCCACTTACTGGTTTCGCGGTTGGCGGGGCGTGCCTTCATTTCCCAGCCCGAAAGTGTTTTTCCGTCAAAGAGGGAGACAAAGCCGTCTTCGGCCCGAGTCTGGCATGTGAACATCGATACGGCCGCCAGGGCAAGTGCCCAGATGCGTGTGGTCATTTTGATTTTATCCTTTCAGACGCAATTGTTTAGAATGGAGTCGGGCTGAATCGTGAAAGTCGCGACGGGTTCGCCGCGAGCATTTCCGATGAATTCTCAAGCATATTACGGCATCCTGCCAGGGAACTCCATAACCAAGAACCAGAATGTCTGAGCAGATCCAATTCAAACCATTGATCGAGATGTCTTTGAAGCAGCTTTGCCTGGCACCGGGCATTTTGCCGGGCCGGGTGATTGAAATCTGCCAAAAGCCTCTGCGAAGGCGGCTGCGAGGCTTTGCAACAGGCAGGGTGGAAATGACAGATTCGGCAAGGTTATTTGCAGGGCTGGCCTGGCTTGAGCCGCATCGTCTGATCGGCAATCAGACAGCTATTTCATGTGATATTAAGCACTTAAGCAGACTGAAACGAACATGGAACGAACCAATGCTCCGGCAGCAGTGGGCCGTGACACAGGGAGTGCGCCTTTTGGCTGCGATTGAGAAGGCGGCAAGCCAGTGCAGGCTTGAATCCAGATGGATCATAGAGGGGCTTGATCATGAAAAGCTCAGGGCAATGCTGGCGATTCCGGACGACCATGTTTTGATTGGTTTTCTGGCTGTCGATGGGTGCCCGAGTGATCCGGCTTGCATTGAATTACTGGACTACGACGGCTTTTTTGGATCACCGGCCAATTCATCGCAATAGCCACTGGCTTGAAGTGATTGGGCTTTGTATTATTAAAATTTGCCTGCAATCCATCCCACCTGTAGCCGGCGATACCCGGAAGACTGATCGAATCACGAGCCAAGTCCTCATTTTCAGGACTTTAAGCCAAACAAACCATGGAGATTAAGATGCGAACAAGGACATTGATCATGAGGAGCTTTGCCCCGCTGGCCATGCTCGTTTTGATGGCAATAGCTTCAGTGGCCCAGGTTGCCACGAAAAATTCGGCGACTGAGCCAGCCCCCCG